>CAIKFN010000124.1 GCA_903826715.1 uncultured Actinomycetes bacterium | reverse complement strand
GAAGAAATTGCTCGCAACAAAGCAGAAGCATTCGCTAAGGGCAAGGGCTGGGGTGGCGTTGCACGTCGTGGCGCCAGTGCTATTCACTCGCAGGGTCCAGAAATGGAAACAACGCTTAGTGCAGGTCGCAATCCCGATCCACTTGGAACTGAATGGGTTGAAGACGACCGACCAAGTCGCCCGGCTGCTCCACGCAAAGCAAAGGCCACTGTTAAGTACACACTTCCGGGTGATGTTTCTGCAGACGTGCGTAAAGCATTCATTGGAACTGCTTACATGCGCGAAAAAACTGTCGCATTCCTCGCAAAGGCTGCTGAAGGCTATGACCGCAAGCGCTACGAAGAAGCACTTCGACTCGGACGCATTGTTTCTGACGCCGTTCCAGGTGTTGCGCCAGTACGAGAACTAACTGGACTTGCTGCTTACAAGGCAGAACGCTGGTCAATGGCTCGCATTCACTTGGCCGCTCACTTCCAAATCACTGGTGACCCAGAGCACCTTCCAAAGGTGATGGACTGCGAACGAGCAAACATGCGCTACCGCGCAGTTGAAAAGTCGTTCGTTGCACTCGAAGCCAGTGAGCCATCAGCTGAAACACTTGTTGAGGGTCGCATTGTTATGGCCGCAGCACTTGCTGATCAGCAGAAGTACCCAGAAGCAATTGAGCTACTAACTAAAGCTGGCGCTGCACGTAATCTTCGCAACCCATCGTTTCGCCACCTTCGTCTTTGGTACGCACTCGGTGACGTTCTTGACCGTGCTGGTGACTTTGGGGGAGCACGTGAGATGTTCGCACGCGTTGTTCTAAGTGACCAAGATGCCTATGACGCAAAAGACCGCTTAGCGATGCTCGGTTCAACTGCCCCGCAGAAGAACCGCAAACGTCGTAAAACGCCGGTCTCTAAGAAAAAAGTTGACTAACTAAAAAGCGCAGTAACCGCGGCGACTCCAATGTCGCCACCGCGTGAGTCACCAACCACTGTTTGCAACATCTTGTTCATCATGTAAGAAACTGTGATGCCAAGATCTTGGTCCATAGTGATGATGCTGCCGCCATAACCACCCCAGTAACAAGAGGCTGGCCCGAGTGGAACAGTCGCTGAAGCAAGTCCGTATCCTGCGCCACCAAAGTGTGAGTCAACTCCGAGGTTGAGGTCCATGCCCTTGGCCTGCGTTTCAAAGATGAGCTCGTTAGTCTTTTCTGAGAAGAATCGCTTGCCGTTATAGTCACCCTTGTTAGCAATGATTGACTGGATTGTGGCAACGCTCTTGGCGTTCCCATGTCCACCAGCTGCTGGAATTTCTGCGGCTCGCCACCAACGGTTGTGAGGCATGGTTGCCGCTTCAGACCATCGCGGATTTCCAAAAGTTTTTGCTACAACTGATGTGGGGTCCGCCATGATTGCAGTTGCAAGGTCAGCATTTGCAGCAGGTGGAATAACGAGACTCACGCGACCTTCTTCGCTTTCAGGAAGACCAATGTAGAAGTCTGCGCCAAGAACGTCAGCGACTTCTTGCTTAAAGAACTGACCAATAGTTGTGCCAGTTGCACGGCGAACTACTTCTCCAATGAGGTAGCCCTGTGAAATTGCGTGGTAACCAGACTGTTTGCGGTCACTCCACCACGGAGCCTGCGCCGCGAGTGACTCAACACAGAAGTCCCAGTTCGCGTAGTCCTCAGCCTTTAACTCAACATCCCATCCAGATAGTCCAGCGGTGTGACTGAGAATGTTCTTCACAGTGAT
>CAIKFN010000123.1 GCA_903826715.1 uncultured Actinomycetes bacterium | reverse complement strand
CGTGCAAGGTGACACTGCGCCACCGCAAATCGTGAGCGCGATTCAAGCACTTGATGCGCACGGCGTTGACATCATCTGTCTCGTGCGTGGTGGAGGATCAAAGGGCGACCTTTCGTGCTTCGATGATGAACGCATTGCTCGCGCCATTGGTGCATCATCAACGCCGGTCTTTACGGGCATTGGACACACTGGTGACGAATCAATCGCGGACATTGTGGCTCACACCAGAGCAATCACGCCAACCAAGCTTGGAGAAGAGATTGCTGCACTCGTGAGTGGATGGCACCAGCGTCGCGTCATTATTCCTGCGCAGCGAATCATGGTGGGAACCTCTGAGGTATTAGATGAAGCAACGGAGTATCTCGCCGAGCGTCGCCGAACCATGATTTTTGCTGTTCGTGACCGCCTGCGCGCTGAGCGCAGACACCTCGGCTCTGTTCGCCAGCAACTCCTCATGCAGAGCCGCCACGTAATGACATCTGCGAGTCAACTGATTGTCAGCACCAAGCAGCTACTTAGTGCCTATGACCCTAAAAAGCGCATGGCCCAGGGCTGGTCGGTAACGACAAACGCCAGCGGGCAAGTGGTGAAGTCGCTTAGCGACGTTGCAGTGGGCGAGAATGTACGTGTTCTCGTTAGTGATGGATCATTTGAATCAACAGTGAACAAGAAAGATGGAAACTCATGACAAAGAACATGGACTGGAATGAAGCAGCAACTGAACTCAACGCGATTGTTGAGTCGTTTGACGAAGGTGAAGTCTCAGTTGACGACCTTTTCGTAAAGCTTGAACGAGCCACAGCAATTATTGAGTCGCTAGAAGCTCGACTGGACGCAACAAAGGCCAAGGTCGAAGAACTAGCTCCTCGGATTGCCCAGGTTGCTAACGACGAATGAGCGATTCGTTTTACTTCCGACAACTCCTCGCCGGACGTGACTTTGCAGTTGGCAATGACATTGCTCGTCAAATGCTTAATTTCGCATACGCCATTGGTGACCGTGAAACCGGTGAAGCAATTCTGGTGGACCCTTCATATCATCCAACAGAGCTCGTGGAGATTGTTGAAGCTGACGGCCTAAAAGTTGTTGGAGTAATTGCTACGCACTTTCATGCTGACCACATTGGCGGCGACTTAATGGGTTACGAAATCCCAGGTATCGCAGAACTACTGCAGCACCGAAACGTTCCAATTCACGTGCAGACAACTGAGGTGGCGTGGGTAACGAAGGGAACTGGTGTTGAAGCAGTAAATCTTGTGCAACACGAAAGTCACGACATCCTAAAAGTTGGAAAGTACGAGATTGAGTTCATCCATACCCCGGGTCACACCCCCGGAAGTCAGTGCATGCTCGTGAATAACTGTCTAATAAGTGGCGACACTCTTTTTGTTGATGGATGTGGTCGCACAGACTTCCCATACTCACAACCAGAAGAAATGTACATCTCGCTCAATGAACGCCTAGCTGGCATCAAAGACGAAGTAGTTCTCTATCCCGGCCACCTGTACTCAGCTGAGCGCCATTCTCCAATGGGTGAAGTTCGAAAGAACAATTTTGTCTTGGCACCAGTTTCAAAAGAGCAGTGGCTCGCAATGTTCGCCCGATGACGCTCACCTCAACTGATCACGTTGTAGTTGTTGGCGCTGGGCTTGCTGGGTGGCGCTTCATTGAGTCACTTCGTCGTGACGGCTACGAAGGAAAGATCACTCTGATTGGGGATGAGCCCTACGCACCGTATGACCGCCCTCCGCTTTCTAAGCAGGTGCTCTCAGGTAAATGGGAAATTGATAAAACAGTGCTCGCGAGCGACGAAGCACTTAAAAATGCCAACATCACGTCTATCTTTGGTGTCTCTGCAACATCGCTTGATGTAACAAGCCACACAGTCACGCTTGACAATGGTGAAACCATAAGCGGAACGCACATTGTTATTGCCACTGGCACACGTGCCAGAAAGATTCCCTTCAGTGATCAGTCACTCGTGCACACCATCAGAAATAGAAAAGACATTGAGGGCCTAAATGCCCTCCTTGCAACAGTTCCTGATGGAGCAACGGTTGCTGTCATTGGCGGCGGGTTCATTGGCGCCGAAGCAGCAACAGCTCTTAAGGCTCGTGGGCTAACACCAGTTGTCTTAGAAGCACTGCAGCGTCCTCTCATTGGTGCACTCGGTGATCAGGCATCGCAGTGGTTGCTTGCGCTGGCAACTAACGCAGAGGTTGAACTTCGAACAAGTCAGGTAATCCGTGACGTCATTGATGGAAGTGTCGTTTTCGCTGACGGAAGCTCGCTAGAAGTTGCCGCGGTTGTTCTAGGAGTTGGCGCAGAAGTAAACACTGAGTGGTTGCAGTCCTCCGGCCTGGTACTTGATGGTGGGGTAGTAGTTGATGAACATCTTCTTGCTACGCCAACTATTGGTGCACTTGGCGACGTTGCCAAGTTCCCATTCAAAGGGGAACTCACTCGAATTGAACACTGGCAAGTAGCAACTGATCACGCCGCAGCGCTATCACTGCACTGGGCAAAGGGCGAAAAGGCACCAGACATGGTTCCGTACTTCTGGTCTGACCAGTATGGAAAGAAAATCCAAATGCTTGGACACCCTCATCCAAGTGATGACGTTGTCAAAGTTGCTGGAAGCGATGAAGAAGGCAGATGGTTGGCGCTTTATTCTCGCGGTGGTGTTGTGACCGGAATTCTTTCGCTCAGCCAACCTCGCTGGCTTATGGTTTCCAAGGTATTGCTCGACGAAGAGACAACTCTTACTCGCGCAATGGAGCTGCAGCCCTGGGCTTAATCAGTTGTTGATGTAATAAACAACATTGACCTGAACATTCACAGACTCTGTGCCTGACTGAATTGGCACAGATGTCTTCATGCTCGAAGATGCCACTGATCCGTACATGATTGGTGTTGGAGTGTTCTGTGATTCGTTGTCAGTGAGACTCTTGATTTTGCCAACATGGAATTTTCCAGTGGTGCCAAGACTTTGAGCAATGCTCAAGGCATTTTGTAGTGCTTGTGATCGCGCCATTTTAAGTGCTGCGCCATTGTGCGAAAGCGTGAATGAGATGCCACTCAACTGTGCACCAGCTCCACCAGCTTGAACAGCACTATCAATTACAGTTCCGACCTTCGAAGAGTTAGGCATTGTCACGCTCAACGTATCTGTGGCGAAGTAACCAGTAATTGTTCCAGCGTTGTTTGTTGTTGGGTTAACACTCAGGTTTGAAGTTTGAATGTCTTTTTTAGCGACACCACCACTTAGGAGTGCACTTTGGACAAGAGCAATTCGTGTGTTGTTTGCACTTAAGGCAGCACCAGGAGTAGTTCCATTGGTGTTTATTCCAACTTGAAACGACGCAGTATCAGGAACGGCGGTGACGGTTGCGCTACCAGTGACTGTGACAGTTCCACGAGAGGCGTGGTGCGAAATCATTACAACGCCACCTACCAACAAGATCAGAACAATGAGAAGTTGCCATATGCGTGCATTGGTGCCACGAAAACTACTCGCAAGTGTGTTTTTGCTCGATACTGGTTGATCAATGCTCATGGGCACTCCTCAGAAACTAGAACTGCACAGAGCTTAGTTCAGGAATTGTCTTTTCAGTGCGCGCGACAACACTCATCCAGTTCTTGCGAAGCGTTGCACGCTCTTCATCGTCTATCTGCGGGGTGAATTCTTTAGCAGGGGACCATAGTTTTTCGACTTGATCAAGTGATAAGTGACCAGCGCCAACTAGTGCCATTAGTCCCGCACCACGAGTTGTTGCTTCGCGTTCTGTTGAAACGCTGACTCGAAGTCCTGTGAAGTTACTGAAGCTCTGCAAGAAGAACTCATTGGCTGTTATGCCACCATCAACACGAATCTCTTCGTGCTTCACACCAGTTTGTTCTTCGCTCGCGAGGACTAGGTCAGCACCACGTTGGGCGATGCCTTCCAGTACTGCACGAACCATGTGGGCCTTGGTTGTTCCTCTGGTGAGCCCAAAGAAACCACCTCGCGCTCCAAAGTCCCAGTAAGGAGTTCCAAGACCAGCAAGGGCTGGGACAAAAGAGACGCCATCTGAAGAAGGAACTGAAGTTGCAAGCGGCTCGAGTTCGTTAAAGTCAGCAACCAGACCAAGTTCATTCTTGATCCACTCGAGACATGAACCGGCAGAAAGAACAATGCCTTCAATACCCCAGGTGAGTTTGCCATCTTGACTTCGAGCAACGATCGGGAAACAACCCGATGTGAATCTGCTTAGAGTCTCAGGTCCACTAGAACCGTCAATCATGTTGAGCATGGCACCGGTACCAAAAGTAATTTTCGTGCCCTTTGTTATGCAGCTTTGTCCAAAGAGCGATGCGGACTGGTCACCCACAAGTGCAGTAATTGGAATGTTTCCGAGTGCGCTGGCATTGCCGTGCGAACCCATGGTGTCAACAATCGTTGGCATTGCGGCGTTGTCGATTTTTAAAACATCAAGAACGTGCTGATCCCATGAGGCAATGTCGAGGGAAATGAATCCATTAACCGCTGCGTTGGAAGTGTCAGTGATGTGTAGTGCGCCATTACTGATGACGTAGGCAATCCACGTTTCAATAGTCGCGAAGCGAAGCTCTTTTGATGGGCGTCCGGAATGCTCTACGAGCCACTTCGCTTTTGTTGCGGACTGGTTTGGGGCAAGGCGGATGTTTTCGCCTTGCAAGATAAGACAGTCAATTACAGTACGCAAGTCTTGCCATCCAAGTGCTGGTCCGACGGGCTCACCTGTTGCGGCGTCAAAGACAATTGTTGTTGCGCGTTGGTTGGTGATTCCAACAACGTCACACGCTCCACCCTCGCTGAGGGTTTTTGCCGACAGTTCTAAAACAAGTCGCTTAATTTCGTTGGCATCAAGTTCCACTTCGCCAGGCTGTGGGGAAGTGACGGTGAGTTTTTGCTGTTGAATGTGTGAGACACTTCCTTGCTCGTCAACAATCGCGGTGCGAATTGATGTGGTTCCAACATCAATCGCTAGAGCCCTTACCAAGGCTCACCTCCAATGCCTAATGCGCCTGGGTTCATAATGTTCTCAGGGTCAAGCGCCCTCTTCATTGTTTGAAGCACTTCAAATGAAGAACCAAGCGCCTCTTTTACGAAGCGAGCACGATTTCGCCCAACACCGTGGTGGTGGCTGAGTGCGCCACCGGATGCGAGCACAGTCTTTGAAGCTGCGTCCCAAGCACTGCGGTAGTAGTTCGTCGGATCTCCACCAGGGCGACCAGCAAATGTGAAATAGAGGCATGCGCCGTCGTCGTAGGCATGGCTCTGGTGCACTGAGGCGGCCATGGTTGTTGGCACTTCCTTCAGTGCGGCCACAACCTTTTGGTGCATGTCGCTCAATATGTCCCATGACCCAGAAACCTCAATGGTGTCAACAATGATGCCGGCTTCCCATAGGGGAACGAGAGAACTTACGTTGTTGCGGTGCGACAGCCACGTGGCCACGTGTGAATCGTCAAGTTTTGTTGCCTTAGAGCATTCTTCAGAAACAACTTTCATTGTTGCGTCACAAAGCCCTTGGTCCCCCTCGTCGAGAACAATAAGTGCACACTGCTCGATTTGGAAGTTGCGCTTTGATTCCGCTTCGTCGTAGAGGCGAAGTACAGCTGGCTTAGCTCCACGCTTGAAGATGTTCTGACACGCTTCGAGGCCATCTTTGAATGTGTCAAAGCTGTAGGCGCTGCGAAGTTCATAGGTCGGCTTTACACGCAGCAACAACGTTGCTTCAGTAAGTACTCCGAGAGTTCCTTCTGAGCCAACAAAGAGTTGTAGCAAATCTGGCCCAACGGCTTGGCGTGGTCCACGGTCACCGATTTTTACGATGTCGCCATTAGCGAGAACGACAGTAAGTCCACGAACGATGTCTTCAATCTTTCCGTAACGGTTTGAGAACTGACCAGCTCCGCGACACGCGAGCCATCCACCAACTGTTGCGAGGTCAAATGACTGAGGGAAGTGACCAACGGTCCATCCCTTTTCATTAACTGCTTTTTCTAAGTCAGGACCGAAGACTCCAGCTTCCACGTGCACAAGACCTGAATCAGCATTGATGTTTATTATTTTGTCGAGCCCAGTGAGATCAAGTGCAATCGCACCATCAACTGCAACTGCTCCACCAACAACGCCTGAGCGACCACCCTGTGGGGTGACTGAAATCTTGTGCTTAGCAGCGATTTTTATGACTTTGGAAACTTCCTCGGTGGTTGTCGGCATAACAACTACACCCGGCCAGTGTGGAACACGCCCTTCATTTACGTCACGAATAGAAAGTGGCCACCAGTCGCGGCCGTGCTGCGCACGAGACTCAGTCGAGATGTCGAATGAGATTTTCGAAGCGGTTAAATCATTGAGCAATGCAGCTGGAGCGCTCTGGCCAATTGCGTCAGTGTGTGACCCTGCGGGGTAATCATTTGGCATTGTTGGTTTAGTCATGACTGAACCCTACAGAATTAGTCCCGCACTAGTAAATTCACTCTCAACGAGTGATGCGTATGTTGCAATTTGACTATCGATTTCGCTTGGTGACCAACCAAAAATGGGAGCAACTTCTTCGCAAATTACGCGTGCAGCCTTGAGCGTTGCTCTGGCATCATGAAGGTGAGCTCGAGTTCTGCGTGTCAGCAGGTCAATGAGCGACGTAGCCATTTCGTTCTGCGCACTGAAGACGAATTCACCCAGCAAGTACGGCTGGCCAACTATTGGCGAGGTACCGAGATGAGGATTCTTTTCAATCAGAGAAAGGATCTCGAGGGATTCTGAACCAAAGCGCTGGTAGAGATGCTGCTCGATTTCATTCGATGGGCGCCAGTTGCTCGTGCCATGGAACTTTAAATTCTTGGTTTGAACAGATTTCAGATTTGAGAAGTAAGGCTTTAACGCATTTACTGTGTCTTCAGCCATCTGTCGGTACGTGGTCCACTTTCCACCCGTAATGTGTACGACGCCGTTACCGGAGTCAGTTACTTGGTGACGTCTCGAGAGGTCTGCTGTACGCTCACTCAACTCCTTGCCACTCTTTGGAGCGAGTAGTGGTCGAAGTCCAGCCCACAGTCCTGTGATGTCACTCGTGGTTAGGTTTGATGATGTTGAGTTGTTCGCGGCTTTGAGTAAGTACTCAATGTCTTCTGGCGTGCACTCGGGAGTGTCAATTGATCCGTCGTACGCGGTGTCGGTGGTGCCAATAAATGTAAAAGGGGCGTCTTCGAACGGAACTACAAAAATGCTTCGACGGTCTCCGGGAACGCTAAATACGGCTGCAACGTCAGCGGGGAGACGCTCGCGTGGAACACTTACGTGAATTCCCTTGGCTGGCTTGATGTGGTGAGTGGCATCGTGGTTCACCATTGTGAAAACATCATCGGCCCATACACCTGAGGCGTTAACCATTGAGCGAGTAGAAATTTTTATTTCTTTTCCACTCAGCTCATCGCGACACACAACGCCGTTCACATCTCCAGCGTCATTTCTCGTAACGCTGAGTGCACGCACGTAGGTTGCAACGTCGGCATTGAAGTCAAGTGCAGCGCTCCTGCAAATACTTAAGGCGACTCGAGCATCATCACCACGCGCGTCCATATAAATGAATGCTGCTTCAAGATTGTGTGTGTTAAGAGTTGGTAGGTGAGAAGCAGCATCGGTAGGTGTGATTTTTTTGTAACGCTTTCCAATTCGCCAACCCCCGGTGATGTCGTAAAGACGAAGCGCCGAGCCATACGCCTTAACAAGTGTTTTGCGCATGACTGCGTTGTTGGCGAATATCGGAATTAAGAATGGTAGGGGACGCACTAAGAATGGAGCGTTCTCCAAGAGTCTTTGTCGCTCGCGAAGATTTTCGTACACCAGCTTGAATTCTTTTTGCTGAAGATAACGAAGTCCACCGTGCACCATTTTCGATGACTTTGAGCTCGTGCCACTGGCGATGTCGCCTCGGTCAATGAGCGCCACGCTCAGCCCACGAGAGGCGGCGTCGAGTGCGACACCGGCTCCAGTCATTCCCGCACCAATCACCACTAGGTCGTAGGTCTTGGTGGCCATTGCGCTTAGAGCACTATCTCGCTTAAAAATTGTCACGACTCATGTTGTCACAAAGCCAACTATCGTTCTGAACATGGACTTTGAACTATCAGACGAACTAAAGAGCCTTCAGCAAACAGTGAGGCGCCTGGCCCAAGACAAAATCAAACCAAGGGCACGAGAAATCGATACAACAGGTGAGTATCCGCAAGACATCTTTGATGAATTCAAGAAGGCCGACCTTCTAGGACTCTGTATTCCAGAGGAATACGGTGGCTCTGGAGCTGGAATCCTTGGTCTAACAATTGCTATTGAAGAAGTAACGAAGTATTCGAATGTGATTGGCCTCATGCTGCTGTTGACACGACTTCCATCGGGTCCAATCATGATTGCTGGATCAGAAGAACAGAAGCTTCGCTACTTGCCTGGAATCGCAAATGGAAGTCAGCGTGCATCATTCTGTCTTTCAGAGCCAGGTGCGGGTTCAGACGTTGCAGGAATGCAGACAACCGCAAAAGCAGATCCTGATGTAACTGGTGGTTACATTTTGAACGGAACGAAGTGCTGGATATCTGGAGGTATGCAGGCGGACTGGTTCATTGTGTTCGCGAAGAAGGGTGAAGCATCATCTCGTCTGCACTCTGAGATTGGTTGCTTCATTGTTGACGCCAATACCCCAGGACTCAGTCGCCCACGCGTAGACCGCAAAATGGGTGTTCGCGGAATTGATACTGCAGACATTGTTATGGAGAATGTTCACATTGGTCCAAAGCAGGAAATCCACGGTGGCTTCCTACTAATCATGCAGGCGCTCAACGCAATGAGGCCAATTGTTGCTGCAAGAGGCATAGGACTCGCTGAGGGTGCGCTCATGTACGCAACGGACTACGTGAAGAATCGTGCAGCGTTTGGAAAAACAATCTCTGAGTTCCAAGGTATTCAGTGGGAGATTGCCAAGTGCGCAACCGAAATTGAAGCGGCACGACTTCTTACCTACCGCGCAGCGTGTCTGGCTGACGATGGCAAGTTCACCAAGGAATACGTTCCAATGCTTTCAATGTGTAAGTACTACGCATCTGAAGTCGCGGTCAGGGCTTCAGGCATTGCTCTACAGATGCTCGGCGCCGCTGGGTACATGGAAGATCACCCCATGGAGCTCTACTACCGCGATGCACGTCAGCTAACAATTGTTGAGGGCTCGAGCCAGGTGCAGCTCGGTCTCATTGGCAAGGGTGTGCTTGGCCACGATCTTTGGTGGGACTAAGTAGTAATGGCTGGTCCACTTCAAGGTGTAAAAGTAATTGAACTCGCAGGTATTGGACCTGGACCATATGCCTGCATGTTGCTCGCAGATCTCGGCGCAGAAGTTCTTCGTTTAGAGCGCGGTGACGCTGACGCGTCAGATGCTCCTACGTGGGATTTACTCAATAGGTCTCGTCCATCAGTGGCGGTTGATTTGAAGAATGAGGCCGGTCGTGAACTCGTGTTGCAACTCTGCGAACAAGCAGACGTTCTTATTGAGGGCTTTCGCCCAGGCGTCACCGAACGTTTAGGTGTTGGCCCAGAAGACGTTTGGAAGCGCAACCCCAAGCTGGTCTACGGAAGAATGACTGGCTACGGCCAAGACGGCCCGCTTAGTCAACTTGCGGGACACGACATTAATTACATCTCAGTTTCTGGCGCGTTGTGGGCACTGGGTCGTGCTGGTGACAAGCCTGTTCCGCCACTCAACCTCGTGGGTGACTTCGGTGGAGGAGCGTTGTTCTTAGTATTTGGAGTTCTTGCTGCCCTGCTGCACGCTCGTTCAACTGGTGAAGGTCAAGTTGTTGACACCGCAATGGTTGACGGTGCAGCGTCACTGACGACTATGACGCACGCATTCATGAACATGGGGTACTGGAAAGAAGAGCGTGGAATGAACATGCTCGACACTGGTGCTCATTTTTACGAAGTGTATGAAACACGTGATGGAAAATACATGGCCGTGGGGGCAATTGAGTCAAAGTTCTACGCTGAACTACTTGAAGGACTCGAGCTAGCAAACACCGAGCTTCCTGCACAGATGGACCGCGACGCATGGCCAGCAATGAAGGAACGCTTCAGCGAAATCTTTCTTAAAAAGACACGAGACGAGTGGACTGCAATCTTTGAGGGTACTGATGCGTGCACGACGCCAGTTCTTTCTCCGAGTGAAGCTGCAACGCATCCTTACAACGCTGAGCGAAATGTTTTCTCTACGCAAGGTGCTACGCAGCCGAATCCTGCGCCGAGGTTTTCAAAATCTCACGGCGCAATTGGCTCGTCTCCAAGTGCACCAGGTGCACGCACGCGTGAGGGATTACAAGGCTGGGGAATTACTGATGAACAAATAACAGCTCTAAAAGCTGCGGGTGCGCTCGGTTAGATGTTTACAACGGGGCACGTCAAAGTACGTGTGATCCCCGGAACTTTTTGAATCGCACCAACGATGAATTTTCCAAGTTGGTCAACGCTCTCAGCCTCGCAACGAACAATTACGTCGTAGGGGCCAGTTACTTCAAAAGACTCAAGAACGCCGGGCACGTTGCGCGTTGCAAGAACAACGTTTTCGCTTGAACCAATTTCGGACTGAATCAAGATGTATGCCTGAACTGACATGTGATGCCTTTCAATGGAAGTCAGTCCATTATTGCCGTTTTAGCCCCTATTTGCTAATCGCGACTGAACCTCTTGCCAATATGCCATTGGTGGCAGTAGTCGCAGCGGTAGGCGTCAAGTTCAGCTCCATTGAGAGTCCAGGCAAGTTGGGCAGCGCTCATTGCTTCTGCTTGGGTACGGTACGGACTTTTAGGCGTGCCTTCACGAGTGAAGTGAGACGACACCCGTCCAAGTGGTCTTGTGGCTTCGGGTTTTTTTCGTCTGCGCTTCATGTTACTTAGAGACTACCCAGATGGGTAGGGTTTTAGACGTGAGTATTCAGTCCGACACAGAACTACACGTAGTTACGAGACCTCAGATAGATGAAGGCGATCATGAACGCTTTACCCACATTGTTCTCGAGGGTTTCACTAAGAAAAGTGGAAAGTTCAAAAAACTCAACAACTCTGTTGTCGAGGGAATGATTAACTCAATGCCCGTCAAGGCGCTGTGCGGAAAAGAGTGGGTGCCGGGCAAAGATCCAAAGAAGTATCCACTTTGTCCAACCTGCAAAGAGATTGCTACTTCAATGGGATGGTCGCTGCCCGAGGGATAGGAGTCCTCTTATTGCCATTAGGGTCAACTGTCATGAAAAAAATTCTCGTTCTCTCAGGTTCGCTTCGCAAGGACTCACTCAACACTCGACTCGCTGGTTACATCGCCACAAATTTGCCAGATGGCTATGAAGCCACATCATTCGACATTGGACTGATTCCTCTCTATAACAGTGACCTTGAGGGTGACAACACGCCACCAAACGTGCAGCACTTTCGAGATGCACTAAATACTGCTGATGGTGTTTTCTGGACTAGCCCTGAGTACAACTACGCAATTCCTGGCGTGGTGAAAAATGCGATTGACTGGGCGAGTCGTCCAATGATGCCTAAGAACAGCATTGTTGGAAAACCAATGAACGCAGTAATTGCGACAATGTCGCCGACTAATGGAGTTCGCGCGCTCGCAGACATAAAACGTCTATGGAACAACTGTGGAGGCTACTCAGTCATGGTTTATGACACAGTGCTCCAAGCAGCTCACACACGTTTTGTGGATGAAAATGGAGCAGAATCATTAGAGCCAATTGCAAAAAAAGCTATTGATCTCTGCATTGGAAATCTTGTTAGTGCCATTGAACTAAATGCAGGTGCTACGTCACTAGCCAACTGGGAAGCACTCGTTGCTTCGATGAAATAATGCCAAACGTTCTATTCATCCAACACGAAGAAGAAGACCGACCAGGTCTCGTGGGTGAATCGTTCGCGAAACTTGGCTACAACGTCTACCTAGAAGCATTGAACGTGGGGTTACCAACACCATCTGTAGACGGAATGGACGCCCTCGTAATTCTTGGTTCAAAAGATTCTGTCTACGACCCTGAAGTCAAAGCTGCATGGTTTGACCGCGAGCTCGGTCTTATTGGCGACGCTGTCGCAAAGGACATTCCAGTTTTAGGTATCTGCTTCGGCGCCCAAGCACTCTGCACCTTTCACGGTGGCACGGTTTCAAAAGCACCAGAAGCCGAAATTGGT
>CAIKFN010000122.1 GCA_903826715.1 uncultured Actinomycetes bacterium | reverse complement strand
GCACATGAATACAAGCCTACTCGCAGGGGTTTATGCGCCCCGGCCTAGTTAATTTCAGGAAAAAGAACTTTCCAAGCGTGATGAGAACTCATCAACGAACGTAGCATCAAGGGCTTCAATCATCACGCGAACAACTGGTTCAGTACCCGAAGGTCGAACCAGCAGTCGAACATCACTCAGCTCAACATTGTGGCTCGCAACGAGTTCTTGGAATAACGACTGCACAACGTCTTCTTTGTAGAGGTCGTTGGCAATATTGATGAGTCGCTGGGGCACACGTGACCACGCAGCATTAGCTAATTCATTAAGTGGTCCTCGACGAGCCACGAGGTCGCACAACATCAGTCCAGTTAATAGTCCATCACCGGTTGGAGCGAGGTCACGGAAAATGAGGTGACCAGACTGCTCGCCACCAAAGTTCCAAGCGTTCTCTTCGAGCGCTAACAACACGTTACGGTCGCCAACGTCAGTTTCAATAACTTTTGTCTTTGCAGTTCTCATGGCACGGTGAAGACCGAGGTTGCTCATTGAAGTAACAACAAGTCCGCCGCCAAGTTTGTTGCGAATAGCAAAGTCGAGTGCGAAAAGAATCATGAGGTCGTCACCGTCACGGACGTTGCCTTCTGCATCAACAGCAATTAAACGATCAGCGTCACCATCAAAGGCGAGGCCGAGGTCTGCACCAAGTTCTTTTACTTTTGCAACCAGTCCTTCAACGTGTGTAGATCCACAGTTCTCATTAATGTTCTGCCCGTTAGGGCCATCATTAATCGTGGTGAGTGAAACACCAGTTGCTTCGAACAGTTCGTGCGCCACGTGTGACGCTGCGCCATTGGCACAGTCAAGAACAATTGATAACGCCGAGATGTCACCTGGCACCAAACTGGCAATGTGCTGTGCGTAGTCGTGTTCGGCTGAAACATCAATTGGTGTTTCAGCGAAGTCATCACTCGCTGCACTCGGTGCAGCGTTCAGTGCATCAGTGACTGCTTGTTCTGTTGCAACGTCGAGCTTTGATCCGCCTAGCCCTAGAACTTTAAGTCCGTTGTCGAAGTACGGGTTATGTGACGCAGAAACCACAACTCCAACGCCGCCACGCTGTTGGGCAATGACAGCAACGCCGGGTGTTGTGAAGTAGCCCAAGTTAATTGCGCTAGCGCCACCATCCTTTAGACCGCAGAGTACCGCTGCAGCAAGTGCGGGTGAGCTTTGCCTGGTGTCGTATCCAACGAACACTGGAGCATTGAATACGCAAGCAACTGCGCGACCAAGCTTGTAGGCGAGGTCGGTAGTTATCTCTTCGTAGGCTCTGCCTCGAATGCCGTCCGTGCCAAATTGCACGGTCATGGCCATTAACGCTTCGAGTACTGAGGCGCCTTACGGGCCTTCTTGAGACCGTACTTCTTCGATTCCTTCTTACGTGAGTCACGAGTAAGGAGTCCGGCCTTCTTAAGTGCTGGACGAGTTGCTTCGTCGAGCTCAAGAAGTGAACGTGCGATTCCGAGACGAAGTGCTCCGGCCTGTCCTGCAGTTCCGCCACCTTCGATTGTTACGTCGATGTCGTAGGTCTGCTGTTGGTCAGTAAGACGAAGTGGTTCCATCACCATCTGGCGGTGTGTTGCTGATGTGAAGTAGTTGTCGAATGCG
>CAIKFN010000121.1 GCA_903826715.1 uncultured Actinomycetes bacterium | reverse complement strand
GGGGCAATGTCAGTCACGTGATGGAACTGCGAGCGGATTTGTTTTCCTTGGCTAATGCGCTTCGGCCACGACAGCGCCATTGCGTTTCGTGTGCCACCAAAGTGTGATGCAACTTGTTTCATCCACTGGAATGGTGCATCAAGGGCCCAAGCCCAGCCAACGTTGTAGTGGTTCTCGCACTTTGCAGTCCCAAAATCATCCATGTGCTCAAGTAACCACTCAGGGTCTTCGTGCACACCATTTTGGAATGACGGTGCGCTCCAGGCACCGTGAACTGTTCCCTCGGCGGATGCACCGTTATCACCAGTGATGTAAATGATCAATGTGTCGTCGCTGATTCCCATATCGTCGAGAGAATCAATAACGCGCTTGATCTGTGCGTCAGTGTGTGCCAAGAATCCTGCAAACACTTCCATGAGCCTCGACGCCACGGGTCTGTAACGCTCGGGATATTCTTCCCAACTTGGAATTTCACTTGGACGAACTGTGTTTGCAGTTCCCGGTGGAATCGTGCCGAGTTTTAGTTGTCGCTCAAAGATTTCGCTACGAAGTTCGTCCCATCCCTTGTCGAACTTTCCTTTGAACTTGTCACTCCACTCAGGTGCAACGTGGTGTGGTGCATGAACAGCAGGAGTTGAGAAGTAGCAAAAAAACGGCTGATCTGGACGTGAAGCTTTTTGTCGCTGAATCCAGTTAATTGCCTGATCAGCAAGGTCTTCTGTGAGGTGGTACTTGTCGTTTCCAACATAGGGTGCAATTGGAGTTGTCTGGTCGTAGAGAGGTGGCTCGAACTGCGAAGACTCTGCACCAATGATTCCGTAGAACCGGTCAAAGCCCATTCCGGTTGGCCATCGATTGAATGGACCAGCAGGACTTTGTTCCCACGAAGGAGCTAAGTGCCATTTACCGAAACATGATGTAGCGTAACCCGACTGCTGTAACACCTGTGCAACGGTCGCCGCTTCTGGCGGGATAGCGCTGTCGTAACCAGGAAAGGAGTTTGCAATTTCTGTGATGCCACCCATGTGCACTGAGTGGTGATTTCTTCCGGTAAGCAGTGACGCTCTCGTTGGTGAACAGAGTGCGGTGGTGTGGAACTGGTTATAGAGCAGTCCGCGTTCAATAATTTTGTCAAGGCCAGATGTTGGAACTGGACCCCCAACACCCGCGAAGGATCCAAAGCCAACGTCGTCAAGCAGAATGAGCAAAACGTTTGGAGCACCCTTAGGAACTTTTGTGGTTACGAGCTTGCGTGGGGTTGATTCAGTAATGAGTCGCTCAATTTGACCAGTGAATTCTGGCGATGAAAGTGGCAATGAATCACTAGCCATTTTGAAGTGCACCAATCTCAAATGCGCCTAATAGTTTCTTAACGTGCTTGGCGTCACCATTGATAGTTATCTTGCCAGCATCTAGTGCGCCAGCAAAAGTTGTTTTACCGGTAAGAACTTCTGCCCATGTTTCAATGCTCATGTGGAGAGTTGCGTCAGCGTTCTTGCCGTCACTTACAAAAGCAACACTGTTACGCACGTGAAGTCCAATAGTTTTTCCGTTTCCGAAGTCCCAGCCAATGTGGAAGTTTTCATTTTCCACGAGGTCGGGGTCAAGTGTGACTCGAAGTAACGCCACGTACATCTCGTGTGGCGCCTCAACAATCATCTTGTAGCTGAAGCGGTGATCTTTGAAACGCGAGAAGTCAAACGAACCGTCAAGAATTAGCGCACGAGTAGTGCACCAGCTACGAATGTTTGCAGACGTGGTGCGCTGGGCAATTGTTCGAAGCGCCGTTGCTAGAAGATTCTTGTCCTCTTGTGTGGCGCCTGGTGAATGAACTAGCCAAGAGCCAAGTTCCAGAGCCCAGCGAATGTCGTCACTGGCAATGGCGTCACGCAACTGCTTTTCAACGTTGGCTCTGCCACCAAAACCTTCAATAATTCTTTCACTGCGCTCAGGAGTAGTAAGTGGAAACAGGTTCGCTTCGTTGCCGTCAAAGAAACCAAAGAGTCCGGTTCTAATTTGACGCATGTGGTGCTCAGCAACGCCGTAGAACTCTGAAGTCAGGTAGTCCTCATCGCACCATGCTGGAAGTTCAACTGCTTGACCAACGTCTGCACTAAACATCCCCTTGTTTATTGAGCGAACAGCTTGGTCCCATAGGAACTGAATGGAGTCGCGGTACTTAGTGACTCGAGTTTGAATCTCACTCTTGCCTGAAATTGGAGGGCCGTGCGCGCCAACAAGGTGCTCTGGGTTCAGCGCCAAGATTTTTTCAACACCCTTAATAAGGATGCGAGGGTCTCGGTAATCCTCACCTCTAATTGCAAAGACGTTAAAGAGCACTGGCCAGACTGAGTTGTTTACAGCGGTGTCGAGTTCAGGGAACCAGTAGGTCACTGAGTCGTTGGCATCTGAAGGAGACGGGATCACGTCAACTTGAAGCCCAGCAATTGTGTGCGTACTTGGTTCGTCACCGAATGTGTTTGTCGGTGGCATGAAACCGGTGGTGAACGGTGCGTGCATGGGATCACGCCAGAATCTTCCAAGGCCAACGTTCACGTTGCCGTCAGGTCCAGTCTCGGGCATGAGAACTGCAAACTGCTCAACAAGACCGCGTGTATATGTTGGTCCTATCTCTGCAGTGGCGCCTTCGCGGTTACGCTTGATGCGCTCGTGTCCCCATATAGGAAATGGCTTGCCTGCGTTCTCGGTGACAACTGCCTTGGTGCCGGTGATGTAGTGAAAGTGTGTGTACATCACTGCAACGATTGGCGTACTTGTGTGTTCGCGAAGAGTGGCAATAGCGTGCGCCATTTCTTCGATTGATTCACCAGTGTCAATCGCGATAATTCCTTCAGGACCTTCAATGAATGACTGATTTGAGAGTCCGTTTCCGACAAAAGACCAGACGCCAGGTCGAACGCTGTAGAACTTCTTTACGAGTCGCTCAGAGTGAGCAATGTGGTCGCGGTGAGCGATTCTGCCATCTGGCAACGTAATTGTTGCTCGACTGGTTTTCTCGAAACTTCTGGCGCGGTCTGAAATGGTCATGGTGACAAATTAGGTCACTTTAGAAGGGGCGTTGTACTCACCTTCTCAGTAGTGTTTATACATGCGCGCGCTCAGAGGTTTCTTCGATTTTGTAGTAGTTCTCATATTCGTGACTATTGGTCGAGCCCATCACAACGATGGAGAAACTACAAGAGGAATTTTCACTACTACATGGCCATTTGCAGTTGGACTTCTTCTTGCTTGGCTCTTTTTAATTAAGACGAAGCGAGGCGGGTGGACATTCAAGTCCGGAGTGCTCGTGGCGACTGTGACCACGGCTGTTGGAATGGTTCTGCGCGTGATCTCTGGCCAGGGCACGGCGACTGCATTTATCTTCGTTGCTCTAGCGTTCTTACTGCTTGGGATGCTCGGCTGGCGCCTCGTAGGAAAAGTTTTAGTGAAGCGTCGAGCTAGTTAATCTTCTTTGGTGGGCGTGGGAAGAATGAACTTGTGGCGGCAATGTATTCGTTGTAGCCAGTGCGAGTCTTTGACAGTTTTCTCTCGAGCATTGGCTTTCCTGAGAGCGAAGTAAGTAGCCACACCATAAGTACCGGCGACAAGATCGTTATGAATCCGTACTTTGTTGAAAGCGCGCAGATGAAGAATCCAACCCACACGCATGCGTCACCAAAATAATTAGGGTGACGGGTGTAGCGCCATAGTCCGGTATTCATTGTGGTGCCACTGTTGGCAGGATTAGCTACGAAGCGACGTAGTTGTTCGTCACCAACGGCCTCAAAGTACACACCAATGAGCACAACGGCGAGTCCGACCCACACGAGGAAGTTGAACTTTGTTGCGAACGCCATCCACTGGATTGGAATTGAAACGAACCACATGAGTAGTCCCTGCAGTCCGTAAATTTTTCGAAGGGCGTACAGCGTCTTATTGCCATCACGTGCTCCTCGCATGATCCACACATAGCGTGAGTCTTCTTCGGTGCCTTTTTGGCGAATCGCAAGGTGAATTGAAAGGCGAAGACTCCACAGCGCAACAGCACCAAGAATTATCCACCGAACGCTGTGTCCATTAAGAGATGCGTTAAACCACCAGTGCCCACCAGATGAATTGCTCTGCATTCGAGAAAACCAAAGTGATTCGAGATAGATCCACAAGAAACCAGAGCCCCAGAAGATATCAATGGTTGCGTGTCGCTTTACAACGCGCCCGACGAGAAAAGCGCAAAAGGCCCAAGCCCATGCGGTGACTAGGGCAAAAGGAAGGTTGCTAAAAAAATGTGAATTCATGAAACCGGTTTAGCATTTTTATAACAAGAATGTGACCTCAGGTGAGAAGAACTTTCGCCTACGCTTGTTTTGTGCGAAGACGTGGATTTGGCTCATTCTTGCGGGCCTCCGCACAAGATCTCTTTAATCAGTCCACTGCCTTTGGCCGTTTAGCTCTAGTGCACGTAATCATGATGGCTGGCGACACGCTCGTAACTGTCTCGCTTGCTGGATCACTTTTTTTCTCAGTTTCTCCAACGGAAGCAAAAAGCAAAGTTTTGGCGTACCTACTCATCACAATTGCCCCATTTGCAGTTGTTTCTCCGATCCTTGGCCCTCTTATTGACCGATCTGCAAATGGTCGAAGAATTCTTGTAGCGATTTCAGCCGGACTTCGTGCACTGTTGTGCTGGTCAATGGCTACACACCTCAATTCACTGTGGCTGTTTCCAGAAGCGTTCCTCGTGCTCATTTCTTCGAAACTCTATGTAGTTACTCGTGGAGCACTTGTTCCTGAGATGGCACGAACTGACCAGTTCCGTGAGCACACGTCGAATGTTGGTGAGTCTGGATGGCCTACTCAAGACGAAGAAGAAGAGCAGGGCTTCGCCGGCTTTAATGCACAGCTGACACTGCTTGGAACGTTTGTGGGCCTAATCGCTGGTTCCATTGGTGCCGGCCTCTTAAAGGGTGTTGGCGCGTCCAGCGTTTTAGTTGCTGCTTCAATTGTGTACGTCTTGGCTACAGTTGCGAGCCTTCGACTGCAACGTCCAGCAAAAATAATGGGTGATCGAGTAGTTTCACTCACCCAAGAACAACGAGACCTCAATACTCTTAACCCAACTGGTGACGTTGAAGTGGCGTGGGGACTGACGGCGTCGGCACTCATGCGTTTCAGTGTGGGATTTACTACGTTCATGCTGGCGTTTGGTCTTAGACGCGAACACGCGGGCCTTACGTGGTTTGCGTGCGCATTAGCTATTAGTGGCATTGGTGCGCTCGTAGGTCTCGCGGTCGTGACACGAGTTCGAAATTCTCTTAAAGAATCAACACTGCTTACGTGGTCTTTGCTGCTGACGGGTAGTGGCGCTGGGGTCGCTTCGTCACATCCTCAGTTACTGGCACAGGTCTTGCTCGCAGGGTGGCTAGGTCTCTGCGCCGCAATTGCTCAACCCAGTTTTGATGCAATAACGCAGCGCAATGTTCCTTCAGGGGCGCAGGGTAGGACGTTCGCACGTTTTGCTGTTCGCCAACAACTCCTCTGGGTGATTGGAGCGTTAATTCCAGTCGCTATTACGATGAACTTTCAAATTGGAGACCGCTTACTTTCAATTTTGATGCTCGCGTCGGGACTTATCTACGGCATAGGTCGACGTTTTGCTCGTTAATGAACAATTTCAACTAAGCACCATTAACATTTAGTGGAACATGTCGACGTCAACTAACTCCGCAATGGTCTTTCCTGATTATTCTCACTTACCTCACGTTGTGATTGCGGGTGGAGGTTTCGCTGGAATTGCTGCTGCACGCGGATTCATTGGCAAAGACGTGAAGGTCACGATTATTGATCAACACAACTTCCACACTTTCTTGCCACTTCTCTATCAGGTGGCAACGGCGGCGCTTGAGCCAGCAGAGGTTGCGTACCCGATTAGAACAATCTTCGGGAAAGAAAAGAACATTGGATTTCGTCACGGCCAAATTATGGAAGTCGACCATGAGGCAAAACATGTTCGCCTAAGCGACGGCGCAGTTATTGGATTTGATCACCTCATTATTGCAACAGGCGCAACGGCTGCGTATTTTGGAATTCCGGGTGCATCAAAATTCGCAATGCCTCTCTACTCACTATCTGACTCAAGAAAACTCAGAAACACACTTCTAATGACGCTCGAGTCCGCTGATGTTGAAGCCGAGGAAGGAAAGCCAGTCACTCGGACATTCGTTGTCGTTGGTGGTGGCCCCACTGGGGTTGAGACTTCAGGTGCGATTGCTGAACTCATTCGAATTGTGGTTCGCAGGGATGGACTTCGCATTGATCCCGCGAATATTCGTGTTCTCCTCGTAGACATGGCACCACGACTGCTCACACCTTTCCCAGAAAAAGTGAGTACGTACACCGCAAAGAAGCTCCGCGAAATGGGCATTGAAATCCAGTTTGGTCGTTCAGTTGTTGAAGTGCAGAAAGACTCCATTCGATTCGACGATGGTGAAGAGCTCGAAGTTGCTGGTGTCATTTGGGCTGCTGGTGTAACAGCCAACGGAACACTCGCGAGTGCGGTGCAAGAAAGCCGTGGCCCAAGTGGACGGCTTCGCGTTGGCAGCGATCTTCGCTTAGCTGAAAGCGACTGCGTTTGGGCAATTGGTGACTCCGCGGCGATCCACGAAACCGACACTACCTACCTCGCACAACTAGCTCCAGTAGCGATCCAGTCGGGTCGCCACGTAGCGAAGCAGATTCTGAGTGTTATAGATGCACAGCCAACGAAGCCCTTCAAGTACCACGACAAGGGGATCATGGCAACTATTGGTCGACACGCTGCAGTGGCGAAGTTGCCAACGGGTCAGGTCATCAAAGGCACAGCCGGATGGCTGGCGTGGTTAGGACTTCACCTGTGGTATCTGGTTGGATTCCGCAACCGTCTACGCGTGATGATCAACTGGACGTGGCGTTACTTTGACTGGCCTTCTGGTCCGCGACTAATTGTTGCTGACGCAGAAACTGCTGACTAGTTACTTAAGTCTCGCCTCGAGGTCGTTTACCTGGTCTTCAAGACGCT
>CAIKFN010000120.1 GCA_903826715.1 uncultured Actinomycetes bacterium | reverse complement strand
AAGCGCCAATGGAAGACCATGTGGTGTCAATGCCCGCAACCAGAATCAGAACAATGGTTCCACGAACGTGCTCCATTGAGAGCTTCTGCCCTTCCATTTCAACATTCAACAAGTACGAAGTGAGGTCGTCTCGTGGATTGTCAATGTGGTCTTGGATTTGCTTCGTGAAGTACTCATCAACGGGTCCGAAGCGCTCAATTCGCTCTGCTTCGTCTTCGAGGTCAACACCAGAAATGATGATGTGAATAATTTCGCGGAAGAATTCTTCATCTTCTGGTGGAAAGCCAAGCATCTTTGCAATGACAGCGGGTGGAATGAACTGCGCGTACTCATCACCAGCGTTGACAATTTCGTGGTCGCCCAAGTTGTCAAGAAGTCGGTTGCAAAGTTCACGAATCGCTGGCTCAAGAGCATTGATTGGCCCAGGTGCGAATGCAGGAAGAATTAGTCGACGTGCAATCGAGTGAAATGGTGGGTCTGAAGTGATTGGAGGCGCAACACCAATTGGTGCAGGTAGTGCATCTTCGCCTGGACGACCATAATTAACAATCACAGTACGACTAGTGAAGTTGTCGGTGTCCTTAGCGATTTTCGAAACGCCTTCGTGCGTAGCTGGGAACCAGCCGCCGCCGTATCGTTCGGTGTGTGCCACTGGGCAGCGACCACGTAGGTCTTCCCAAATAGGGAATGGATCATTAACCCACTGTGGATCCGTGTGGTCCCAGTCGGTTGCGAAGTCTTCTACGAGTTTCTTGTCAGTCATTTTATTTCAATACCTTTACTGGAAGATTTCTAGGACCACGTACTTGTCCAGGTGCCCAAGTAACAACTCCTGGATCTGCGAGCTCGAACTTTGGATAACGCTTAATGAACTCTTCAATAGCAACTCGAAGTTCGAGACGAGCGAGGTTTGATCCAGCACAACGGTGGATGCCAAGGCCGAAAGCTACGTGACGGTTTTCTTCGCGATCAATGATGAACTTGTCGGCGTCCTTAAATGCTGCAGGGTCACGGTTGGCCGCTGGGAATCCAAGAAGTACCCAGTCATCTTTCTTCATAGGGCAACCATTAAAATCGAAGTCATCCTTGACCATTCTTCCCATTGTTACTGGGGCATAGAAGCGTAGAAACTCTTCAATAGCAACTGGCATGAGTTCAGGCTCATTAACAAGACGAGCAAGGTCGTCTGGGTTTTGTGCGAGGTGCCAGAGTGATGCGCCGATTGCGGACCAGGTTGTGTCAATGCCAGCAACAAGAATCAAAATGATTGTTCCTCGTACATGGTCGTGTTGAAGTTTTTGTCCACCTAATTCCACATTGAGTAGATACGTTGTTAAGTCGTCACGTGGGTTGTCAATGTGATCTTGGATCTGCTTATCGAAGTATGCCTCAGTCTGATTTTGTAAGCGTTCAATTTCTGCAGGATCTTCAAGATCAGCGCTTCCAATGATGTTGTGAATAATATCTCGAAAAATGTTTTCATCCTCTGGTGGGAAGCCGAGCATCTGTGCAATAACTCCAGGTGGAATGAACTGTGCGTACTCATCGCCAGCATTAATGATTTCGTGATCACCCAGTTTGTCAAGCAGACGGTTGCAGAGCTCACGAATCTGTGGCTCAAGAGCATTAATTGGTCCTGGAGCAAACGCTGGAAGAATTAGACGTCGCGCATCAACGTGAAACGGTGGGTCCGATGTAATTGGCGGTGCAAGTCCAATCGGTGCTGGGAGATCTTCATCTGTTGGTCGGTTGTAACTAAGAATTACTGCACGACTTGTGAAGTGATCGGAGTCCTTGGCAACTGCTGAAACTCCTTCATGCGTTGCAGGAAACCATGCCCCACCGAATCGTTCAGTGTGAGCAACAGGACAACGGCCGCGTAAGTCTTCCCAAATTGGGTATGGATCATTCACCCACTGAGGGTCAAGGTGATCAAAGTCAGTAGCAAAGTCTT
>CAIKFN010000119.1 GCA_903826715.1 uncultured Actinomycetes bacterium | reverse complement strand
TCTGATGCCACGCTGCGGCTCACCGAGAGTGTCGGCGGTCTTTGTCCCATGAACAATTACTTCATTCACCAAACTGTCAACAAGAGGCTTCGCGAGACTTGCAGGGACTGGGGTAACAATTCCGACCCAGTGTGAAGAGAGTCGAGGAGTCAGAAAAGGAACTGGGATAAGCCTTCTCTTCTTTAGTCCCGCTTCTTCGGCGTAGATGTCCATCATCTCGGCGTAGGAAATGATGTCTTTGCCACCAATTTCGAAAATTCCAGGAATAGGGCTCGGCGAATTGATGACCTTCACGAGGTAGTTAAGAACATCCGAGATGGCAATGGGCTGAGACTTCGTCCTAACCCACTTCGGAGTAACCATTACTGGGAGAACTTCAACGAGGTAGCGAAGCATTTCGAAACTTGCTGAACCCGAGCCAATAACAACTGCAGCTCGTAGTTCGGTTACTGGAATCGCACCAGCAGCGAGAGTCTTTCCAACGCTGTGACGACTCGTGAGGTGAACACTGAGTGCATCATCGTCGTCACCCATTCCACCTAAGTAAATGATTCGTTTAACGCCAGCTGCTTCACATGCACTTCTGAAGTTTTCAGCATCTCTAGTTTCTTTCGCGACCCAGTCGGCCCCATCGCCAATGCCGTGAACTAAATAAACGGCAACTTCAACGTCGCGCATCGCTTCAGTGAGGTCACCTTCAATGGAGCCCTGAGTAATTTCAACATCCGGGAGCCAAGGCGCTTGAGAAAGTTTTCCCGGTGTTCGAACGAGACATCGAACAGTGTTGCCTTCTTCAAGAAGTCTTGGGACTAAGCGACCACCGACGTAGCCAGTGGCTCCAGTAACTAAAACACGGCTCATTGTTGGCTCCATAGGTTCATTACTGGACACTAGGAGTTATCTAGAGATTTCCGACAATCCAGTTAATTGATGCACAGAGTGCAGCGACATCTTCAGAATCAATCGCTGGGAACATGGAGATACGAAGCTGATTGCGACCAAGTTTGCGGTACGGATCGGTATCAACAATTCCATTGGCCCTGAGGACTTTGGCAATGACTGAGGCGTCAATGTCGTCGGTGAAGTCAATAGTTCCTACAACGTTGCTTCGCTCGGCAGGGTTCGTAACGAATGGCGTCGCAAAGCTAGATGCTTCAGCCCACGTGTAAAGAATCTCTGCAGATGTGCGTGAGCGACCTGCAGAGAAACTGAGACCACCGTTGTCATTGAACCACTTGACCTGAGATGCAAGCATGTGGATAGTTGCGAGTGCTGGTGTGTTGTAGGTCTGGTTAAGTCGAGAGTTGTCGAGTGCAATCTTAAGGTCGAAGAATGCAGGTGTCCAACGACCAGATGCACTGATCTGCTCAATGCGCTCAATGGCGGCAGGTGAACATATAGCGAGCCAGAGACCACCGTCAGCTGCAAATGACTTCTGTGGTGCGAAGTAGTACACGTCGAACTGTGATGGATCAACCATGAGACCACCAGCTGCAGATGTTGCATCAACGACTACGAGACCCTTTGATCCAGCGGGGCGAGTGATGGGCATCATCACACCAGTTGAGGTTTCGTTGTGAGTAAGTGCGTAGAGGTCAACACCATCAGTTGTCACTGCGAGTGGGTGGGTACCGACGTCACTCTTAATGACCTGAGGGTCACTGAGGTGTGGAGCCTGGGTGACGGCTTCGGCGAACTTTGATGAGAACTCACCAAAGACGAGGTGTTGTGAGTGATTGAGCACGAGGTGGAATGTTGCAGCGTCCCAGAAGCAAGTAGATCCGCCGTTACCGAGCAACACTTCATAACCATCAGGAAGATTGAACAGTGCACGAAGACCGTCTTGTACTTCTTTTACCTTGTTCTTTACAGTTGCCTGGCGGTGCGAAGTACCCATGTAGGTAGTGCCATCGGCGAGTAGCGCGGTGAGCTGCTCGGTACGTACTTTTGAGGGACCGGCGCCAAAGCGGCCGTCGCGCGGTAGTAGTTCTGCAGGAATCTTTAGAGTGTCTGGGGAAGCCATAGAATTACAATCTTACGTAAAATGAATGGAGCATTTGATGAGTTCGAGAGTTAGTCGCCTACTTGCCGGTTTGGCCCCAAGTGCAACTCTGGCAGTCGATGCAAAGGCTAAGGCGTTAAAGGCTGCTGGGGAACCAGTTATTGGCTTTGGTGCCGGAGAACCAGACTTCCCGACCCCTCAGGCAATCGTGGACGCAGCCATTAAGGCTTGCTCTGATCCAAGCAACCACAAGTACACCCCAATAGCTGGTCTCCAAGACCTTCGTGAAGCAATTGTCTACAAGACCAAGCGCGACACCGGGCTCGACATCAAGGCCAGCCAAGTTCTCGTTACTAACGGTGGCAAGCACGCTGTAGCGACAACATTCATGACGCTTGTTAACCCGGGCGACGAAGTTCTGATTCCTGCGCCGTACTGGACCACGTACCCAGAAGCTGTATACCTCGCTGGCGGAATTCCTGTGCCTGTTCTTACGAGTGAAGCGAATGGATTTCGCGTAACAGTTGATGAACTCGAGAAGGCTCGCACTAAGAAGACAAAGCTGCTCGTGTTCGTCTCACCATCTAACCCAACGGGCGCTGTTGTAACACCAGAAGAGATTGCCAAGATCGGACGCTGGGCTGCTGAGCACGACATCATGGTCATGCTCGATGAAATTTATGAACACCTCGTCTACGGTGACGCGAAGAACGTTTCAATGGCAGTTGTCGCCCCAGAGCTTGAAGATCGCTGGGTGATTGTTAACGGCGTCGCAAAGACCTACGCAATGACCGGATGGCGTATTGGCTGGATGATTGGCTCACAAGAAGTTATGAACGCCGCCATTAACTATCAGTCACAAACAACTTCAAACATTTCAAACATCTCACAGCGCGCAGCAGTTGCAGCACTCACTGGTGACTTAAGTGCGGTTGCAGAAATGCGCACTTCATTTGATCGTCGACGCCTCATGATGGTTGAGAAGTTAAACGCTATTGACGGCGTTTCATGTGCGCTTCCAGAGGGTGCGTTCTACTGCTACCCGAACTTCACAGGCCTGCTTGGCCGCTCACTCGGTGGCAAGGTTTCAAACACCACCTCAGAGCTCGCTGGCTCACTACTTGAGACCATCAAGATCGCTGCAGTTCCGGGCGAAGCCTTTGGAACTCCTGGATTCATGCGCTTCAGCTACGCCCTGGGTGACAAGGACATTGCTGAAGGACTTGACCGTTTGGCTGATCTGGTTACTAAAGGTTAAGCATTTAAGTTTCGCTTTAAACTCTCTTTACCCATTGAAAGGTTCCCCGTGGCCCGTGTTTTAGTTACTGAAGAAATCGCCGACAGCGGCCTCCAAGAACTGCGTAACGCAGGTCACGAAGTTGACATTCAACTCGGACTTTCACCGGAGCAGCTCATTGAAGCGGTTAAGGGTGCGCACGCACTCATCATTCGTTCGGCAACGCAAGTTGACGCACCAACGCTTACAGCCGCCAAGGATATGATTGTTGTAGGTCGCGCTGGGATCGGACTCGACAACGTTGACGTTGCAAAAGCAACTGAGCTCGGAGTGATGGTTGTCAATGCCCCGGTTTCGAACATTCTTTCTGCTGCTGAGCAAACAATGGCACTTCTTCTCGCACAAGCTCGCAATATCCCTCAAGCTCACTCAGCGCTTAAGGCTGGACGCTGGGAGCGCAGTAAGTGGGAGGGCGTGGAACTTCACGGCAAGACACTTGGTGTAATTGGACTTGGAAAGATTGGTGCACTTGTTGCCCAGCGTGCCATGGCATTTGGAATGCACATTGTTGCCTACGACCCGTACATCACTGAAGAGCGTGCACGTCACATGGGGATTGACCTCATGGCACTTGATGAACTACTTGCGAAGTCTGACTTCATCACAATTCACCTTCCTAAGACGAAGGAAACCACCAACCTTCTAAACTCCGAGTCACTAAAGAAGTGCAAACCAACTGTTCGCATCATTAACGTGGCACGTGGTGGCATTGTTAACGAAGCTGACCTCGCCGCAGCGATCAGTGCTGGCACCGTGCAAGGCGCTGCTCTAGACGTATTCGAAAAAGAACCAACTACTGAGTCACCTCTGTTTGAGCTTCCTTCAGTTGTTGTCGTGCCTCACCTCGGTGCTTCTACCGCCGAAGCACAGGACAAGGCCGGAATCACTATTGCTGAGCAAGTTCAGCTCGCACTCGCTGGAGACTTTGTTCCATTCGCAGTGAATGTTTCTGCTGGTGAAGTTTCAAACGTTGTTCGCCCCTTCATGGGACTTGCTGAAATCCTCGGTCGTTTCATTGGCGGACTTCTTGACGGAAAGCCAGGGGACCTAGAGGTTCTCTACCAAGGTGAACTTGCGGGTTCTGGAACCAAAATCCTTACCCTCTGCGCTCTTAAGGGACTGCTCACTGCTTCAGGACACGACGGTGTTTCATTTGTGAATGCACCGCAGCTGGCTGCAGAAAACAAACTGACATTCTCAGAAGAATCAGTTGTTGATTCACCGGAGTATGTAAACCTCATCACCGTAAAGGCGGGGGGACACTCAGTATCTGGAACGCTCATGACAATTGGTACTCGTCTTGAAACTCGAATTGTTAGCGTCGATGGTCATAGTGTCGAGATTCCACCAGCGAGCTCAATGCTCGTGGTTCGAAACGACGACCGCCCAGGAATGATTGGTCATGTTGGTATGGCCCTTGGTGATGCTGGTATTTCAATCGCGTCAATGGCAGTAGGACCAGATCCGCAGTCAAAGACTGCGCTTATGGTGCTCTCAACTGGTTCACCAACACCAGCGAGCGTGATTGAGTCACTTCGTGGCGCCAACGGTATTGTTGACATTCACTTAATTACTCTGCGCTAAGCCATTTTCGCGCACTAACCCGGTAGCCTCAAGTAGGTGACGGCCATCAGCGAAACGTTAAGGGTAAGAGGTATGTGGCCTGTTTCAACGGACAATCGTCTTTCTTTACGTGCTGCATTTTGTCTAACGTCACTAATCATTTTGGGGATCATTTTTCACCAGCGTAGTTACGCATCGGCAATGGCCCTTGGAACACTGTGGGCCATTGGTCAAGATGGATCTGATCGCTGGCGTCAGCGTGGTCCACGAATTTTGGGTGTGGCAGTTGCTGCAGGCGTAGGTGTGTTCGCTGGCGCCGAGTTCGTCACCTTCGTTGCTGGACCGTCGGCCGTGGTAGTGCTACTTGGCAGTACTGCACTTATTGCGGGGATTATTGAAGCCTCAATGTATTCAGCGCAGGGTATGTATCTACTCATTGGCGTCATTATTGGTGCTGGCCTCGGGTTCACGGGTCACGTCTGGCAGTCAGCACTGTGCTTCGTGCTCGGCGCTGTGTGGCTCTACTTCGTGGCGGCACTGACTGACTGGCGTGGTTACACCAAAGATCAGCGCTACGTACTCGCGCACGCTTTTAATGTGCTGGCCCTTCGATTGAGTTCGGCTGATTCAGGCGAAGCAATTCGCGCTCGAACTGTGCGAGCAATTGATGCGGCGCAAGATGCCATAGGTGTCGTGCCACTCAATAAGGAGAGCTCTGACGCAGTAGCACTACGCCAGTGTCTCATTGTTGCCATGCAGCTAGGTGAAGTGTCGTGGTATCTCAATGACAAAAAAATTGTCGTTGGACAAGAACTGAAGTCAGCCCTGCACGAAGTTGCTACGTGCCTGAAGGCAAGCGGTGCGAAGCAAGCGGTAGCGCTACTTAATAACTACGCAACTTCACTTCTAGTTGAAAATGAAGTGGTGAAGCGTGCACTAAAACCACCGACTAGCTCGGTGCTTCCAGAGGGTCAATCCTTTAAATCCACCTTGCGACGATTGCCAGTGTCAGACCGTATTCGCTTTGCAGTAATTCTGAGCAGTGCTGTAGTTTTTGCGACAATCATTACGCACATTCTCGACGGCCCGAAGGGTTACTGGCTGCCAATGAGTGTTGCGTTTATTTTTAGACCCGACCTCGGCCCAGTGGTGAAGCGTGCACTCAATAGAACTGCGGGAACACTTGCGGGTGTCGCAATTGCGGCATTCGTGGCGTTCACTGGAAATCAGGAGTGGCTTCTAATCGTCTTGTGCTTCATTATGGCTGGAGCAATTCCTTGGGCGCAGAAGCGTAGTCACGCCATAGTCATCATGTTCTTCACGCCAATCATCTTCGTGTTTATTAGCGTGCTGGGTCCTGATACCAACCTCTTCTGGCCACGCATTGTCGACACGGCAATTGCAGCAGCGATTGTGCTTTTCATTGACTACTTCATCTGGCTACACGCTCCGTCGCTGCGTCCTCAGCAGTTAACTGACGCTGCACAAATTGCTTTGGACCGATACGCCGAGATGACGCCAGTTAGCGACATTATGACTAGGCACTTACGTCGGCGACGTGCGATTAGGGCAGTGCTGCTAGCAAGAGGATCACATGCTCAGACAAAGACCGAAACACATCTACTTGAAGCCGCCACAGAAACATTGCCCCAACGACTCAACGCGATGGAAGCTCGTATAAACAAAATCACCGTGGCCCTTATTGAGGGCCACGGTGATTTGTAAAATACTTGACTTAGAAGTCGCGGTTAAATCTCACTGGGCTGATTGCGTCAATGCGAGACATAACTTCTGGGGTCAGCATTGGCAGTACGTCAAGCGCAGTCATGTTCTCTCGAACTTGTGCAGCACTTGATGCTCCTGTAATCACGGTTGAAACATTCGGGTTCTTCGCGCACCAAGCAAGTGAAAGCTGGGTGAGAGAAACTCCAAGGTCGTCAGCAACAACTTTTAGTTCAGCAACCTTCTTGTTCTGCTTCTCGTCAGTGAGGCGGTCCTTCAACCATTCGTAACCAGGAAGCGTTGCGCGTGACCCCGCAGGTGCTCCGTTGAGGTACTTTCCGGTGAGGAGTCCAGATGAGAGAGGTGACCAGATAGTTGTTCCAAGTCCAATGTCTTCGTAGAGACGACGGTACTCATCTTCAATAGTTCCACGGTGAAGAATGTTGTACTGCGGTTGTTCCATGACTGGTTTGTGCAAGTGGTGCTTGTCTGCAATGTCGTACGCGGCACGAATTTCGTCCGCACTCCACTCACTTGTTCCCCAGTAGAGAGCCTTGCCCTGAGAGATCATGTCGCTCATGGCCCAAACGGTCTCTTCGATTGGCGTGTTCTTGTCAGGTCGGTGACAGAAAACAAGGTCAAGGAAGTCGAGCCCGAAACGCTCAAGTGACCCGTCAATTGCTTGACTTAAGTATTTGCGGTTAAGGGTGTATCCCATGTTCGGAACTTTTTGGTCAATGCCCCAGAAGAACTTTGAAGAAACTACGTATTCATTGCGCTTCCATCCAAGGTCGCGGAATGCTTGTCCCATAACTTTTTCTGAATTACCTGATTCGTAACCTTCTGCGTTGTCGAAGAAGTTAACCCCAGCGTCTTTGGCAGCCTGTAAACACTCAGCTGCGTCTTTTGCAGTTTCGAGCTGTGATTTTTTCCCGAACGTTACCCAACTACCAAAACTGAGAAGACTGACTTTCAGTCCTGATCGTCCTAGTCTGCGATATTCCATCTGTGCCATTTTGTTCTCCTTATGTAGAATTACTGCTCTGTTTTGCGAGGTACTTCAGGCCAAGAGTCGTAAGAAACCGGGCGATTTACAGATGGTCGCTTAGTAATCATGACTACTCCCGCAACGGCTGAGCCGAGCAGAACTAAAAATGCCAATTTGAGAAGCGCCTTCATGGATAGTCAGGTTAGCGCCCCTGCAATAAGTCCTTTTCGGGGAGGGGGTAGAATTGTCATAGTAATTACATGAGAAGGGATGGTGACTATGAAAAACCCTCAGAAGCCATCTCCCATGGCGTGGCAGAAGTACCGAGCCACCATTCCAGTTGACCTTCCAGACCGCACCTGGCCAAACAAGCACCTCACCAAAGCACCGCTTTGGTCGAGCGTTGACCTTCGCGATGGCAACCAGGCACTCATTGATCCAATGGACCTTGAACGTAAGAACGCAATGTTTGCCCAGCTCGTTGCAATGGGCTTTAAAGAAATTGAAGTTGGTTTCCCATCGGCGAGTCAGCCCGATTTTGATTTCGTTCGACACATCATCGAGAACGACCTGATTCCTGACGACGTGACGATTCAAGTGCTCACGCAGTGTCGTGAGGAACTGATTGCTCGCACCTACGAATCGGTTAAGGATGCGAAGAAGGTAATTATTCACTTCTACAACTCAACATCAACATTGCAGCGTCGAGTGGTATTCGGTCTCGATAAAGATGGCATTAAGAAAATTGCAACTGATGCCGCCTCGTACTGCTTGACGCTCGAAGCCACTTCTCCAAAGACACAGTTTCGCTACGAATACTCGCCAGAGAGCTACACCGGCACAGAACTTGAGTATGCGCTCGAAGTATGTAACGCAGTTATTGATGTCATCAAGCCAACAGCTGAAGATCCAATTATCCTCAACTTGCCGGCAACCGTTGAGATGTACACACCTAATCTCTATGCCGACTCCATTGAGTGGTTTCTTCGCAACGTGAAGAACCGTGAGAGCGTGATTCTTTCGCTGCACCCACACAACGATCGTGGAACTGGCGTCGCTGCTGCAGAACTTGGTGTGCTCGCAGGAGCCGACCGAGTTGAAGGAACGCTGTTTGGTAACGGAGAGCGAACTGGCAATGTTGACATTGTCAACCTTGCGCTTAACTTGTTCTCCCAAGGCGTTGACCCAGAACTTGACATCAGAGACATTGACAAAGCTCGTCATGTAGCTGAGTATGCGAACCGCCTTCCAGTTCACATGCGCCACCCTTATGTTGGCGAACTTGTGTACACCGCATTTTCTGGATCACACCAAGATGCCATCAAAAAGGGAATGGCCGTTATTGGTGATTCCTATGAATTCTGGGAAGTACCGTATCTTCCAATTGACCCTAAGCACACTGGGCGCACGTATGAAGCAATCATTCGTGTAAATAGCCAGTCTGGAAAGGGTGGAGTTGCGTACTTGCTCGATTCAGAGCATGGACTTGACCTTCCACGCGCCATGCAAGTGGAGTTCTCTAAGCGTGTTCAAGAAGTTACGGAAAAGACCGGCAAAGAAATTTCTCCTGCTGACATCTGGAACGTCTTTACAACAACGTATCTTCCAGAAAACCCAACACTGCAACTCATCTCAAGTGAAGTGACTGCTGATAAACACAACACACGTATTTTCGCTCAAGTACTTGTAAACGGTAATCACATCACCATTAAGGGTGAAGGAAATGGTCCAATTGACGCAATGATGGCTGGTCTGCGTGATGAGGTAGATGTGAACTTCAAAGTTCGCGACTACCACGAACACGCACTTACCGCAGGTTCGCAAGCCTCAGCGGTTGCCTACGTAGAAGCAGAAGATGCTGAAGGCAACACGTGGTGGGGCGTTGGAATGAGTTCTTCAATTCTTGATGCGTCACTTGAAGCAGTAATTTCTGCCGCAAATCGCCGTCGTTAGTTAAAACTCTCTGTAACCTTGGTAAGTGTCTTCACACTCAATCTTCACAATAATTGGTTGGATTGGCGCATTTCTTGGACTGCCAGGGACTGTTGTCCAGTACCGACGAGTTCTTAAAGACGGCGTTGAAGGGATATCTCAAGCAACGTGGATGATGTTTGCTTACATGTGTATTTACTGGATTGCTTATGGAATCGCGATCCACTCGTGGGTGGTAATTATGGGAAGTCTGATTGTGTTCCCATTTCAACTGCTCGTTATTTCACATCTGTCACCGATGAAGCATTTAAAAACCTTAATTGGAACCGGAGCTTTTATCTTCGTATGTGCGTGGATTCCTGCAATGTCATGGGGGTGGAGTGCGGGTGTTTACGGCACCGGAATTGCCATGGTTATAAATAGGATGCCCCAACTTATTGAGTTGATACGTGTTAAACACGTGCTTGGTGTCTCGGCTTCTTCATGGGCAATTGGATCATTCGGATCACTTTTATGGACCATGTATTACACGAACGAACGCATGTGGGCTGCTTTCTTTGCAACACTCGGCGCTGGGATTGTGAATGTACTTATTATGTCGCTTACTATTTGGCGTCACCATCAAGTGGCAGCTGAAGAGAAGTTGATTGCTGCTACTTAATAATTGAGGTAACCGCTGTATTAGTGTCAATGCGGTGAGCACATCGACTGTCGCGGCAGCATTTGGATGGTCAGGAATAGTGGTTGGACTTCTTCCGACATATCAACAACTGCATAGGGCCATAAAAGTAAGTACCCATGGGATTGCTATTGATACGTGGTCAATATTTACATGGATAAATTTTTACTGGATTGCCTACGGCTTGGCACTTCACGGTATTGAAGTATGGATAGGTGCCGTTGTCACGTTGCCGCTTCAAATTGGTGTTGTTCTTCAACTGGACCCTAGAAAAAACATTAAGCGTATTTTGGCAACAGGACTTTTGCTCTTTATAACGTGCTGGCTACCTACGTTCATCTGGGGCTGGAAAATTGGAGTTCTCGGAATTGGCTTGGTTTCAGTGATCAACCGAATCCCTCAAATCAGAGAATGCATTCGCGAAAAAGATGTGCAGGGTGTTTCAGTTCCTTCGTGGCTTTGGGGGAGTGCGTGCAACAGTCTGTGGTGTGTGTATTTTGTTTTGCAACACGACACCTCAGGATTCATTGTCAACCTAATTGCGGTTCTGCTTAGTTTGTTCATTGCTTATTTGGCGTTTCGCCGTCAACGCCAGTGGGCCATGGAGCACCCAGTAGTTCTTTAGCGAGCCGAATGTCCACTGGCATCAAAAATGCCGTTCAGCGTTGGTGAGTGTGACGTTTTCTCGTACGTTGTGATTTCAGCATCGCGGCGAAGAGTAATTCCAATGTCGTCCCAACCGTTTAATAGTCGCTCACGAGTCATTGCGTCGAGTGGGAATGATCGCTCCCAGCTCAGTTCAGCAACTTCAACAGTTCGTCGCTCAACGTCGACAGTTATTTGAAGCGCAGGGTTAGCCTTAACTAATTTACTTAGTTCTTCAACGTCAGCATTTGGTAGCTCGACAATGACGAGTCCCTGTTTTGAAGAGTTGTTTTTAAAGATGTCACCAAACGATGGAGCAATGATTGCGTCAAATCCATAGTCCATCAGTGCCCATACTGCGTGCTCGCGGGAAGATCCAGTTCCAAACCTTGGACCAGCTAACAAGATTGTTGCTCCTTGGTACTGCTCTTGATTCAGAACAAACTCAGGACTGTCACGCCATTCACTAAAGAGCCCTCGACCGAATCCAGTGCGCTCAACTCGCTTAAGCCAGTCAGAAGGAATAATTTGATCGGTGTCAACGTCTGAAAGCTCTAATGGAACTGCTCGACCTTGGAGAATACGAATGGACTTCATAGTGTGACCTCATCTGGAGTGGCGAAACGCCCCTTGATGGCTGAGGCGGCAGCGACGCCAGGAGAAACGAGGTGAGTTCTTCCGCCACGCCCCTGTCGACCTTCGAAGTTTCGATTTGACGTTGATGCGCTGCGCTGTCCTGGCGTCAACTGATCTGGGTTCATTCCAAGGCACATTGAACAGCTTGGTTCACGCCACTCAAATCCGGCGTCTAAGAAAATCTGGTCGAGACCTTCAGCCTCAGCCTGTTTTTTCACACGGTGAGATCCAGGAACCACAAGTGCACGTACGGTGCTGGCGACTTTGTTGCCTTGTGCCACAACTGCAGCACTGCGCAGGTCTTCAATTCGTGAGTTGGTGCAAGAGCCAATGAAGACCACGTCTACTTGGACTTCCTTCATAGGAGTTCCTGGTGTAAGACCCATGTATTCAAGTGAACGAGCTGTGGCATTCTTGGAATCTGCATCTTGGTAGTCATCTGGCGATGGAACAACGCCATCAAGGGCTATAACTTGAGCAGGATTTGTTCCCCAGGTAACGAAAGGAACAATTTCTGAAGCCTTGATAACAACTTCCTTGTCAAACGTGGCGTCATCGTCAGTTCTCAGTGTTCGCCAGTATTCAGCAAGTTTCTCGAACTCAGCGCCATCTGGGACCCCAGCGCGGCCACGAAGATATTCAATTGTTGTTTCGTCGGCCCCAATGAGCCCGGCCCGAGCTCCAGCCTCAATTGACATGTTACAAACGGTCATGCGTCCTTCCATTGAAAGCGCGCGAATTGCTTCGCCTCGATATTCAATGACGTACCCAGCTCCGCCACCAGTGCCGAGTGTGTTAACAATCTTTAGAACAATGTCCTTGGCGGTAACGCCAGGTCCAACTATTCCGTCAATGGTGACGGACATCGTTTGAGCTTTCTGCTGGGGCAGCGTTTGAGTAGCTAGAACGTGTTCAACTTCGCTCGTTCCGATTCCGAATGCGAGTGAAGCGAAAGCTCCGTGCGTTGAGGTGTGTGAGTCACCGCACACAATTGTCATTCCGGGCTTTGTGACACCGAGCTCTGGTCCTATAACGTGAACAATTCCTTGGTTCTCATGCCCACGAGGAAAAAGGGTAATACCAAACTCGGCACAGTTCTCATCGAGTGCTTCGAGCTGGCGACGTGAAATTGGGTCATTCACTGGGGTCGATAGAGGATCTGATGGAACGTTGTGGTCCGCTGTTGCGAGCGTGCGGTCAGGGCGACGAACTTTGCGGTTGTTGAGTCGCAATCCATCGAACGCTTGAGGGCTTGTTACTTCATGTACAAGGTGAAGGTCAATGTAGATGATTGTTGATTCACCTTCGGGAGTTGCAATAACGTGATCATCCCAAATTTTTTCATAAAGAGTTTGCTTAGTCATTAACGTAATCCTACAATCTTGATGCGAAGAATCCCCGATGGTGCTTCGTATTCAACAAGTTCACCAATTGCCTTTTGAAGCAGTGAAGATCCGAGCGGAGAAGTGGGCGATGCAACAAGTACGCCTTCGGGCTTTTCTTCAATTGAACCAATAAAGAATTCTTGGAAGTCGTCGTCTGCATCACCTTCGTAAACAATTTGAACAATTGACGCGTACTGCACTGTTCCAGCATTTTCGTCACGCTCAACGAGCTCATGGTTTCTGATTACTTGGTCAATTTGTCGAATGCGCGCTTCCATCTTTCCCTGGTGATCCTTAGCGGCGTGGTAGTCCCCATTTTCAGAAAGGTCGCCCAGTAGTCGTGCGGCTTCAATAACTCGTGCATTTTCGGTGCGTCCAACCGTGGTGAGTTCAGTCCACTCAGCCTTTAGCTTTTCGAGAGTCTCTTTGGTAATACGGTGAATTTCG
>CAIKFN010000118.1 GCA_903826715.1 uncultured Actinomycetes bacterium | reverse complement strand
TCGTATCTCCTCACACAAAACACGTACAGCACCACGAACCGTGGCTTACGCTTCATGGACTGCGTATTGTTCATGAACGTAATCACACAGGAGCTATTTAGTGTCAACCCCGTATCAATTCGATCACAACGCGCACTGCGCACCTCTTCAAGAGACGTATGCGCACCTCGGCGACGGTGAAGAATCGGGTGTCGTTGTAAAGGTTGCTGGACGCGTGATGTTGATGCGCACACAAGGAAAACTCGCGTTCGCAACAATGCGTGACCTCACTGGTGAAATTCAACTTTTTGCCATGTCAGCCATCACCGCAGAATTTGAAGAGTTCGCAAAACTCCACCTCGGTGACTGGGTAGGAGTAACTGGCGAAGTTGTTCGAACCAAGCGCGGAGAACTTTCAGTAAAGGTCGCTTCATGGGAACGTCTTGCTGAAGCGCTGCACAACTTTGGTGACAAGTGGGCTGGTATTACTGACTACGACCTTCGTTATCGTCACCGTGAAGCAGACCTCTGGGCGAATGCGACTACTCGGACATCACTCACTCGTCGAAGTGATGTGATTCGTTACGCTCGAGAACGTTGCTGGGCCGCAAATTTTGTTGAAGTAGAAACACCAATGCTGAACGCCATCCCTACGGGTGCAGCTGCCAGACCATTCTCGACGCACCATAACGCACTCGATAGTCAGTTCTTCTTACGAATTGCACCTGAGCTTTGGCTCAAGCGACTCGTCGTTGGTGGATTTGAGCGAGTGTTTGAACTTGGTCGCGTTTTTAGAAATGAAGGTGTGAGCCCACGCCACAACCCTGAATTCACCATGCTCGAGCTCTACGCCGCGTACTGGAACTACGAAGACATGATGAGTTTCACAGAAGAACTTGTAGCTGGTATTGCAATGGACGTTCTTGGAACCACTGAAGTCACCTACCAAGGTCGAGAGTTCTCATTCGCCGCTCCTTGGCCTCGTCGCACCATGGCTTCACTCGCGAGTGAAGCAGTTGGTGAAGATGTTTCAGTGCACACACCACGTGAGCACTTAGCGAAATTGTTACGTGATCGTGGGGTAGAAGTGCATACGTCATGGGGCCCGGGGCGCTGTCTTTCAGAGCTCTTCGAAGTCACTTGTGAAGAAAATCTGTGGAGTCCAATGTTTGTCATTGACTTCCCAGTTGAAGTGTCGCCACTTTCTAGGCGTCGTGCAGATGACCCAGAGCTCACTGAGCGCTTTGAGTCCTACGCTGCTGGTCGTGAACTCTCTAATGGATTCAGTGAACTCATTGATCCAGTCGATCAGCGTGCTCGTTTTGAAGAGCAAGCGCGACTCGCTGCTGCTGGTGATGATGAAGCAATGCAGATTGATGAGGACTACATCAAGGCACTTGAGTGGGGACTTCCGCCAACGGCTGGACTCGGGCTTGGAATGGACCGTCTCGCAATGTTGATTGCTGATGAATCAAACATCAGAGAAGTGATTGCGTTCCCGACGCTTAAACCGCTTCGCGACTAGTACGAAGGTAGGTCTTCGAGTAGCGCTGCAAGAAGCGCTGAAAAGCCACTGCGAAGTGATTCACTCGAAACTGACTTCAGTGCTTCGTTAGCTTTCTCAAAGAATTCATTCGCGGCATTCACGGTGTATGAAATCCCGTCAGTACCAACAACTAGTTTGCGAGCACGTTCGCGGTCCGCTTCATTAAGAGGACCGCCAAGAATGCTGCGTAATTCTTCACCAACTGAGGCGTCACGAAGAGCAAACAAGGCTGGCAAGTTGTACACACCTTCAGCGAGGTCTTGGCCCGCAGGTTTTCCGAGTTGATTGTCAGTTGCTGTCATGTCGAGGATGTCGTCTCGAAGTTGGTAGACCATCCCGAAGCAGCGTCCGTATTCACTCAGCGCGTCAGTTTCTTTTTTGCTGAGCCCTGCGGTAATTGCTCCAACGCGACAACTGGCTGCCATGAGCGACGCGGTCTTGCCTTCAATGGCCTCGTAGTAATCAGCTTCGGTGCGATCAACCGAGAAGGAAGTGCGAACTTCAGATACTTGTCCACGTGTCAACCACGCAAGTGTGTCAGCCAGCAGTCCCGCAACTTCAACACCGAGACTCGCTGCAATCGCGGCAGAGCGTGCCATGAGGTAGTCGCCAGCGACAATGGCAATGAGATTGCCATAGCGCGCGTTCACACTGTCAACGTTGCGACGAACTTCTGCTTCATCCATTACGTCGTCGTGATAGAGCGATGCAAGATGCATGAGTTCTAGAGCCACACCACCGAGGAGATCTTCTCTGGTTGCTTCGTGTGACCCACCAGTTGCTGAAGCGACACAGAGCAGTGGGCGAAGGCGCTTCCCACCGGCGTAGATGAGGTGTGTTGTAACGGAGTCAAGGTAATCGTCTCCAATGATCACTGACTCGGCGAGCAGTGATTCGAGGCGTTGGAGGTCCGTTTCTACGCTTGGCAGTTGGAGATGCTCGTGGGGATTCACGCCTCTACCTTAGGGGGCATTACTACTGGTCAAAGGGGCTGGACTGAACCGTCACAGTCCACCGTTACACTGCTAATTAAGAACTACAAAGGAAGACAATTGTTCGAACGTTTTACAGACCGTGCCCGCCGAGTCCTAGTACTCGCTCAGGAAGAAGCACGCGACCTTAACCACGCTTTCATTGGTACCGAGCACATTCTGCTTGGGCTAATCCGTGAAGGTGAGGGAGTCGCCGCTAAGGCCCTTGACGCCCTTGGGGTCACCTACGACGTCGTTCGTGAAAAAGTTGAAGAAGCAATTGGCGCCAACACCAATCCTTCACCTGGATCTCCACCATTTACCCCTCGCGCTAAGAAGGTCTTAGAGCTCTCACTCCGTGAAGCTCTTCAACTAGGTCACTCCTACATCGGAACTGAGCACATGTTGCTTGGACTAGTCCGTGAAGGTGATGGAGTAGCAGCACAGGTTCTTTCTGAACTCGGAGCTGACATGGCTCGTGTTCGCACGCAGGTCATTCAGATGATGTCTGGACAGACTGGCAAAGATGCTGGAGCATCGCAGGGATCTTCAAGTCAGAAGTCTGGCGACGTTGATGCCCAAGGTGGATCAGCCGTACTTGATCAGTTCGGTCGAAACCTCACACAACTTGCTCGCGAAGGCAAGCTTGACCCACTCGTAGGACGCGAAAAAGAAGTTGAGCGCGTCATGCAGATTCTTTCTCGTCGTACCAAGAACAACCCAGTGCTCATTGGTGAGCCGGGTGTGGGTAAGACCGCAATCGTTGAAGGACTCGCACAGAAAATCGTTAGCAATAACGTTCCAGTAACGCTTGCTGACAAGCAGCTCTACACACTTGACCTTGGTGCACTCGTTGCAGGAAGCCGCTACCGCGGTGACTTCGAAGAGCGCCTCAAGAAGGTGTTGAAGGAAATTCGTACCCGTGGCGACATCATCTTGTTCATCGACGAAATTCACACACTCGTAGGCGCTGGTGCTGCAGAGGGCGCCATTGACGCTGCATCAATCTTGAAGCCAATGCTTGCTCGTGGAGAACTCCAGACTGTTGGAGCAACAACTATCGACGAGTACCGCAAGTACATTGAAAAAGATGCTGCGCTTGAGCGTCGTTTTCAGCCAGTGAAGGTCGACCAACCTTCAGTTGCTATGACGATTGAAATTCTTAAGGGACTTCGTGAGGTTTATGAAGAGTTCCACGCCGTAAAGATCACCGACCAGGCTCTTATCGCTGCTGCGAACTTGGCTGACCGCTACATTGCTGACCGTTTCCTTCCCGACAAGGCAATTGACCTTATTGACGAAGCTGGTAGTCGCCTTCGTATTCGTCGCATGGATGCACCACCCGCCGCAAAGAAGATTGATGAAGACATTCTTCGTCTTCGTAGCGACAAGGAAGCAGCCATGGAGTCAGGTGCCCTCGAGCAGGCAAAAGCACTCGAAGAGCAAGAGCGCGAACTCGTTACTAAGCGTGACGCATTAGACGCTGAAGTGAAGGCCGCTGGCGGTACATCATTCGACCTTGTAGACGAAGAAACAATCGCCGAAGTGCTTGCCGTGTGGACTGGAATTCCTGTCTACCGACTCACCGAGGAAGAGACTTCCAAGCTTCTTCGCATGGAAGACGAACTGCACAAGCGCATCATTGGCCAGAACGAAGCAATTATTGCGCTCAGTCGTGCTATCCGTCGTACCCGTGCCGGTCTTAAGGACCCTAAGCGTCCTGGTGGATCATTTATCTTCCTTGGACCAACAGGTGTTGGTAAGACCGAGCTCGCAAAGACACTCGCTGAATTCTTGTTCGACGACCAAGACGCACTTATTCAACTCGACATGAGTGAATACATGGAGAAGCACTCAGTGTCACGTCTCGTTGGATCTCCTCCGGGATATGTTGGATACGACGAGGGTGGACAACTCACCGAAGCAGTACGTCGCAAGCCGTTCTCTGTTGTTCTCTTTGACGAAGTTGAAAAGGCTCACCCTGACGTGTTCAATACGTTGCTTCAGATCCTTGAAGATGGTCGTCTCACTGACGCACAGGGTCGCCAGGTTGACTTTAAGAACACAATCCTGATCATGACGTCAAACCTTGGAACCGCAGACCTTAGAAAGACCCTCGGTTTTTCTAAGGGTGATGACCTCGCAAGTCACGACCGCATGAAGGAAAAAGTTAACGACGCACTTAAGAAGCACTTCCGTCCTGAGTTCCTAAACCGTATTGACGACACAATTGTCTTCCACGAACTCACCAAGGATGAAGTAATTCTCATCGCCGATCTCTTCATCACACGTCTTCGTGACCAGCTCATCTTGCAGGGTCTCGGACTCGAACTTTCAGGTGCTGCACAGAACTTCCTCGCCGATAAGGGCTACGACCCAGAGCTTGGGGCACGACCACTTCGTCGCGCTATCCAGCACTTCATCGAAGACCCACTCTCTGAGAAGATTCTTTTCAAGGAGTTCTCAGCAGGTCAGACCATCGTCATTGACGTCAAAGACGGCGCCGAAGGACCTGAGTTGACCTTCGAAGGCATTGAAGGTCTTCCGCCTTCTGTTGACCTCGAAAACCTTCAGCCGAACTCATAAGTGCTGTAATCACTGCGCTCGCAAGGGTTCAGAACGAAGAAGTTAAAAGTACGGTAGAATTGATAATCCCCAGACCGCCTTTTCGGTCTATTTCCTTTGAGGAGAACCACTTTCATGGCTGAGCGTAAGTACAAAAAGGGTGATCGTCTCGTTTATCCCCACCACGGTGCCTGCACAGTGGAAAAGATCGAGAAGATGACTGCTTTTGAAGTTCGCCAGGACTACCTCAAACTGAAGGTTGCTTACTCAGACCTCGTGCTTATGGTTCCTGTTGCTAACGCTGAATCTGTTGGACTTCGTGACGTCATCAATGATGAAGAAGTAGAAGAAGTATTTGCCGTGCTCCGCAAAAAGGAAGCACGTATGCCTACAAACTGGTCACGTCGATTCAAGAACCACTCAGAAAAACTTCGCTCTGGTGACATCTACCAAGTTGCAGAAGTAGTTCGTAACTTGTCTATCCGTGACAAGGACAAGGGTCTTTCAGCAGGAGAGAAGCGCATGCTTACTCGTGCTCGCCAGATCCTGGTGTCCGAGTTGACCTTCGCGCTCAACGTCGACACTGAAGCGGCTGAAGAAAAGCTCGCCTCAGTTCTGCCGTAACCATGAGCGTCGCCT
>CAIKFN010000117.1 GCA_903826715.1 uncultured Actinomycetes bacterium | reverse complement strand
GAAGTAGGATTCTCGACGGGTCAGTGCCCGAGTGGCCAATGGGATCTGGCTGTAAACCAGACGGCTTTGCCTACGGGGGTTCAAATCCCTCCTGGCCCACCAAGGGCTAATTCAACATTCATGTTGGATTAGCCACGTCCGAAGTCAGCAAGTTCAGAGTACGGTGGCACTGTTTAGTGCGAAAGGAATTACGTGGCCCGACTTAACTCAATAGCGAGTGCTGTTCGTCGAATGTACGAACGTTTTGCGCATCGTTTTGAGCAAGGGGTCCAGGTACTTGAACACCGCTATACGCCGCTAGGTCGTTTTCAGCCCGGCCCGTTTGAAGATTGGTCATTCTTGTGGAAGCCAGCAGTTATTGGTTTTTGTGCGATGACAATGATTCTCGCAGGTGGGTCATTTACTAACTCTCCTTTCAAGTTGAACATGACAAGTACTTGGTTCTTTGGTGAACCATCGCAGGGCGCCGTTGGCACACCAAGTGAAACAAAATTGATGTTCGCAATTGTTCTTGTGTACGGCGGGCTCTTTCTTCTTATGCGAGTATGGCTTCGACTCGCAGAAGTGATGAAGTTGCACGGTGGCGCTTCGCTAAAGAAGCTGTGGTGGATGTTGCTGCTCTGGGCAACACCAATGCTTCTCTCTCCTCCAATGTTTTCGCGAGACGTATTTAGCTACGCCGCACAAGGTGAAATGACAAGCCATCACTTGAGCCCTTACATTCTTGGTCCGTTTTCACTGGGATCGATTCCTTACGTAAACCCAGTTGATCCACTGTGGGTCAATACTCCAGCACCGTATGGTCCATTTTTTCTTTTTATTGATGGCTTGATTAACAAGATCACTCGTCATCACCAGCTAGCAACTGTTGTGGGACTGCGCCTATTAGAAGTTGTCGCGGTTGTGATGATTGGCATTGGCGCAGCAATGCTCGCAACATCACTTAAACGTGACCCGGGCGAAGCGTTTGTGCTGAGTGCGTTGAATCCCCTTGTTCTTTTGACGGTTATTGGTAGTGCCCACAACGATGGACTTATGGCTGGGTTCTTAGTTCTGGGCATCGCGTTTGCAGTTCGAAAGAAAATGCTGTGGGCCGTAGTTCTCTGTGCTTGTGCCGCCGCAATAAAAGCACCGGGCGCGATTGGGCTTGCCTTTGTTGCATGGACGTGGCTCGGTGCTCAAGCGTCAGTTCGTGAACGTATTAAACCAATTCTGAAAAGCGGAGCTATCACCGCCGTAGTTCTAGGTCTATGGACCTGGTGCGCAGGATTCGGATTTGGATGGGTTAAAAATTTATTATCAAACGGGACAGTTCGCTCGTGGGCCGCTCCCATGACCGCACTTGGTATGGCAACAGGAAATCTTCTACATGCAGTTGGCCTAACTGGAATAACTGTTACGTCAACTATTTCTGTCTGGAGATTTCTCGGACTCGTGAGCGCTGTTGGATTTATGATCTGGTTACTTCTGCACGGTGAAAAGCGTGGGTGGGTTCGCTCACTTGCACTCGTGCTTGTTTTATTTGTTGAACTCGGTCCGGTTGTTCAGCCTTGGTATTTAGTGTGGGGCCTCGTCATCATGGCAGCGAGTTACAAGGGTCGCGAACACTTCTGGCTTTTGTTTCTTTCAATCACTGGGCCCTTTATTGGGCTACCTGGTGGAAGACAATTACTTGCAGACCTGGTGCACAGTAATCCGCTTCTTATTGCAGTTGCGGTGCTCATCGTGGCGGGAATGCTCGTGGTGCCAATGGGACGCTGGACGCAGTGGTCTTGGCCAGAAAATAAAATTGAGCTAGACGCTTAGCGTCGATCCGGAACGACGTATTGGTATTCAACAACGTCGAGCCAGAGGCCATGTTTGCGGCCGACTTCTATTTCGGTGCCAACAAGTTTGAATCCACACTTCTCGTGAAGTTTGATTGACCCACTGTTCTCACCCACGATGCGAGCAATCAGGGTGTGGAACCCTGAATCTTTGGCACCATCAATAAGGTCGCGCAGAAGTTTTTCGCCAACGCCACGGCCACGAGCGGTTCTTAGAACGTAAACAGAGTTCTCAACCGTTGTTAAGTAGGCAGGTCGCTCCCTAAAAGGTGAAACTACGGCGAAACCTAGGATTTTCTCCCCACGAGCACCAATTTCACCGAGATTGTCCTCTTCATTCACCGCAACGATGCAGGGGTGGATAGTCATATGAGATTGGATCCACTCCTCTTGCTCTTGAAGCGTGCGAGCAACAAGGTCGAAAGTTACTGTCGTTTCAACCACTTCGGGGTTGTAGATGTTCATCAGCGCCTGGGCGTCGGCGAGTTCAACGAGGCGAGTTCTCATGACTCTTAAGGGTAGTCTCAGGCCGGTTGGAAATTTTGGCCTTTTTCGGAGTAACATCTCTTCTCGCGTGTTTTTTAACGTGTTGCCCTCTTAGCTCAGTGGTAGAGCACTTCCATGGTAAGGAAGGGGTCGTCAGTTCAATTCTGACAGAGGGCTCGCCAAGCGGCGTAGCTCAGGTGGTTAGAGCACACGGCTCATAATCGTGGTGTCGCGGGTTCGACTCCCGCCGCCGCTACTAGGCAGGGCTTCGGCCCAGGCATTAAATGCAGTACTTAAAGAGGAGAGAACGATGGCAAAGAACGAAAAGCGCATCCAGGTCACATTGGCCTGTGAAGAGTGCAAACGCCGTAATTACATAACAATGAAGAACAAGGTCAATGACCGTGAGCGCATTGAAATGAACAAATATTGCCAATGGGAGCGCAAGCACACCGTCCATAAGGAAACTCGCTAAAAAGAGTCCCTCCACAGGGTGTTAAGATTTATCTTCCTTACGGCCTGACCCAAGCTTTGGGTCTAGTCGCAAAGGGCAGTGGCTCAATTGGTAGAGCATCGGTCTCCAAAACCGAGGGTTGGGGGTTCGAGTCCCTCCTGCCCTGCTCGAAGATTTCTTCGGTAGCAGTAACAAGTTAAGTAACGAGAGTTGTGAGATGAACCGCGAACAAAAGCGCATGATGCAGCGACAAGGACAGGTAGACGCCGATGGCGCTGCTTCGTCACGCCGTACTTCGGTGCAAGATGTTCAGCGTCGTCGTCGTGAGCGCACTAAGCCCGCGCAATTTATTCGTGAGATCCGTGAAGAAATGCGCCAAGTCGCATGGCCAACGCGTCCAGAGCTTGTTAACTACACCACCATTGTTCTATTCGTACTGATTTTTATGGCATCACTTATTTTCGGCCTCGGCTACGGATTCTCAAAATTCGTCAATTTCCTCTTTACGAAGTAAGGCACTCACATGAGCGACATTGAAATCAATCACATTGAAGAAGTAGCGGTCGAAGAAGAGATTCTTGACGTCACAATTCTTGAAGATGGTCTTGACGAAGATCCAATCGCCGAGAGTGCTTTTGACCGTCCAGGTCGTTGGTACATCGTGCACACCTTTGCTGGTCACGAACAAAAGGTGATAGGTGCTCTTAACAACATTGTTAAGTCCCGTGAACTCACTGAGAGTATTTACGAGATCTATCTTCCAGAAGAAGACGTCACTGAATTCAAGGCTGGAAAAAAGGTAACTGTTTCTAAGCGCATGTTCCCTAGCTACTTGCTTATTCGCTGTGAACCAGATCCAGAAATTTTCTACGTGATTGGCTCAACCCCTGGTGTTACAGGATTCGTTGGTGCTGAGAAGACTCGTCCAACCGCACTTACTCGTCGCGAAGTTGACAACATCATTCGACCAATCGTTGAAGGCGTTGAACAACCAACCGCCAAGCGTCGCGCTCCGACGCACGAATTCGAAGTAAACGACACAGTGCAGATCAAGACTGGTCCTTTCGCAACGTTCTCTGGCCACGTCGCCGAGATCAACGAAGACCAACTCAAGGTCAAAGTACTTGTTGACATCTTCGGTCGTGAAACACCAGTTGAACTTGATTTCACTCAAGTCACGAAGCTCTAAAGATCGCATAAGGAGAAATAGCGCATGGCTAAAAAAGTTGTTGCAATAGTAAAGATCCAGTTGGAAGCAGGCGGAGCAACGCCTGCGCCGCCAGTTGGTACAGCCCTAGGGCCCCACGGTATTCAAACCATGGAGTTCTGCAAGCAGTACAACGCTGCGACAGAATCAATGAAGGGTACGGTTATCCCGGTTGACATCTCAATCTACGACGACCGCTCTTTCTCATTCGTACTTAAGACTCCTCCAACACCGGTGCTTCTTCGCCAGGCTGCAGGAATCGCTAAGGGTGCACACACCGCAGGTCGTGAGACTGTCGCAAGTGTGACCATGGCACAAGTCGAAGAAATCGCAAAGACCAAGCTCAAGGACCTCAACACTGATGACCTCGAGCAGGCCAAGCTACAAGTCGCTGGAACTGCTCGCTCTATGGGCATCTCAGTAGGGCAATAGGAGAAATAATGAAGCACGGTAAGAAATACATCAACGCTCTTTCACAGGTAAACCGTGAAGAGCTCATCACTATTGCTGAAGCTGTTGAGAAGGTAAAGGCAGTTGCGACTGCCAAGTTCGACGAAACAGTGGAAGTTGCAATTCGCCTTGGTGTTGACCCACGTAAAGCAGAACAGCTCGTTCGCGGAACTCTTTCACTTCCTGCAGGAACTGGTAAGACCAACCGTGTAGCTGTATTCGCCGCTGGTGAATACGCACAAGCTGCTCGTGACGCTGGCGCTGACTTTGTTGGTGCTGAAGATCTAGTTGCCAAGGTTGCAGGCGGGTTCCTCGACTTTGACATCGCAATCGCTACTCCTGACCTCATGGGTCAGGTTGGTGGACTTGGACGAGTACTCGGACCACGTGGACTCATGCCTAACCCTAAGACTGGAACGGTAACCATGGACGTCGCTAAAGCAGTTGGCGAATTCAAGGGTGGACGTGTTGAGTACCGCTGCGACAAGGTTGGAAACGTTCAACTACGCGTTGGAAAGGTCAGCTTCTCAAAGGATGACCTCGTTTCCAACGTGCAGGCAGTCGTTGACGAGCTGACTCGTGTGAAGCCAGCTAGTGCCAAGGGCCGTTACATCATGAGCATCACTATTTCTTCAACTATGGGACCTGGCGTCAAGATTGACCCAACTCGTACGAAGGAACACGAAGAAGTTTTGGCTAACGCCTAATAACGTTTTGACGGGGCACCCGCCCCGTCACTACGATGTTGTACGTGCATGTAGTTTGTGCAAAAGATTTTTAAGAACGCCAGAGACATCCGGTGTGGGAAACCACTTAAAGAATCGAAAGATTCGCCCGACGAGGAGTTCGAGTTGTTGCCCTCGGGTACGACTTGTTCGCTTGGATGTTGAGGCCCGTACCGGGCGGCATCCGGTG
>CAIKFN010000116.1 GCA_903826715.1 uncultured Actinomycetes bacterium | reverse complement strand
TTCGACGGGGTAGATGCCCTGATTGCTCAGATCGACCGTGACGTGGCCGAATCTGTAGAGATTTTCAAGTCTTTTAGACCTGAGAGCTCGATTCTGCTAATGTAGGTACTCGGTCAGCGACGCTGATCAAGTGGGTCGTCACGTTGGCGGCTCGCAACGGGACCCCCGATTCATAAGGTAAATACGTAAATGGCTGAGAAGCAAGAAATCATCAAGGAATACCAAGCGCACGGTACAGACACCGGCTCGTCCGAAGTTCAGATCGCGCTCTTGACAGACCGGATTTCACACCTCACTGAGCACCTCAAGGTGCACAAGGGTGATCACCACACACGTCGTGGACTTATGAAGCTCATTGGACAACGCCGTCGTCTGCTCGATTATGTGCAGAATGGCAACGTTGAGCATTACCGCGAGCTAATTGGCCGTCTCGGCATTCGTCGCTAATCAAGCGACACGTCGACGCCGTCGACGTGTTCAACACATCTGAATCCCTGGAAGCCAGTGGAGGACAATCGCAAACTGTTGCGAAGGTTGCTCACTGGGATCCGGGCAGAGTGTTGCTAACTAAATAGGAGCATTTCCATGACTGACGCAATCCGCGTAAGTAGCCCAATCACGGGTACAGACAAAACATTAAGTTTTGAAGCAGGACACTTGGCACAACTCGCCGATGGAGCCGTAATGGCTCGTATTGGTGACACCATGCTTCTCGCAACCGTTGCCGCACAGCGCAGCGCACGAGAAGGTGTTGACTTCTTCCCACTTACTGTTGACATTGAAGAGCGTGCATACGCTGCCGGAAAAATCCCAGGGGCGTATTTCCGCCGCGAAGGAAAACTTTCGGACCAGGCAGTACTTATCTGCCGTCTTATCGACCGACCACTTCGTCCGTCATTCCCTAAGGGATTTCGTAACGAAGTTCAGGTAGTTGGCACAATCTTCAGTGCTGACCAGGAAAACCCACATGACATCTTGGCCATCAATGCTGCATCTGCTGCGCTGATGATCTCAGGTATTCCATTCGAAGGCCCAATTGGTGCAGTTCGTATGGCGTACACAACAGATGGCGTATGGGCACCACACCCAACATTCGCTGAAGGTGACGCTGCAACGTTCGAACTCGTTGTTGCTGGGCGTGCACTTACAGACTCGGTTGAATCAGACATTGCCATCATGATGGTTGAAGCTGGTGGGACTGAAGGATCATTCGAGAAATACGCCGACGGAGCTCCAAAGGTTTCTGAAGATGTTCTTTCTGAAGGTCTTGAAGCCTCAAAGCTCTGGATCCGTGAAGCAATCAACCTTCAGCGTGAACTCGTTAAGGCATACGTTGCTGAGCGCGGACCAATCGTTCCAATCGAATTCCCAGACTTTGTTGACTACCAAGACGACGTGTACGCACGCGTTGAAGCTGTTGGTAAGGCCAAGCTTGCTGAAGCTAACAAGCTCACACAAAAGCAGCCACGCCAAGAAGCACTCGATGAAGCCACAAAGCAGATCGTTGCTGAACTCAGCGCTGAGTTCCCAGACCGCACAACAGAAATTAAGGCTGCTGTTAAGTCAGTGACTAAGAAGATTGTTCGTGCACGCATTGTTGATGAAGGAATGCGCATTGACGGTCGTGGAGCTGCTGACATTCGTCCGCTTTCTGCAGAGCTTGACCTTTTTCCAATGACGCACGGTTCAGCAATGTTCCAGCGTGGAGACACACAGGTTGTAAACGTCACAACGCTCGGCATGCCACGCATGCGCCAGCAGCTTGACTCAATTACTCCTGACGAGTGGCGCCGCTACATGCACCACTACAACTTCCCTCCATACTCAGTTGGTGAAACTGGTCGCGTAGGAGCTCCTAAGCGTCGTGAAGTTGGACACGGAATGCTCGCTGAGCGTGCACTTATTCCTGTACTTCCAAACGA
>CAIKFN010000115.1 GCA_903826715.1 uncultured Actinomycetes bacterium | reverse complement strand
GCATTATTGATGTTGCTCTAAATGACTATGACGTTGTCTGGGCAGCGGCTGGACATCCACACGCGGTGTATCCAACGACATTTGAAGAACTTCAACGAATGACGGGGGCAACTCCTTTAGTCGTGGGAGAGTAAAAACGTGAAGACAGTTATTGAAAGAATTGCAGTGGCAGTGTCCATGATCTGGAATATGTACATCGTGGCAGGTGTTGTCCTCGGAGCGTCGTACGCACTTCATCGTGCCGCGGGGGGACAGTTCACTTCATTCCCGATGTCGATTCGTATTTCGTACGTAGTGACATTCGCAATACTTGTTTGGCAAGCGGTTGTTTACGTGCGATTCACTAGAGGGATGTCTGTAAATCCAGCCTGGGCTGTAAAGGTTCTCTTTTATGTAGAGGCTGCAAGTTTCCTCGTGAATGTATTGTCGCGCAGCTCACTCGAGCGGTGGAACGCCATTCCCGCTGGAATTGTCGCCTACGTATTCTTTCGACAGTGGCAAGCAACTAAGGCGTAACTACTCTGGCAGCGTTATGCCTAGTCGCTTCAGATAGCCAAGACCCATAATTGCTGCCTCGCAGCCAATCGCCTCAAGGTCAGCAACATCTTTTTCATCTCGAACTCCACCTGCAGCGACAACTCGAATTCCACCTCGACACACTTGCTCGTACAGTGCAAGGTCTGGGCCCTGCATGGTGCCATCGCGTGAAATTGCAGTTACGTGAAGTCGAGTTACCCCTGCATCAACACATCTAGCCACGGCATCATCAACACTTACGCCAGATGAGCTCAGCCATCCTCGAACACTTATTTCACCGTCTCTGACATCAAGTGCCACTACTAATTGCTCACCCAGTGCATCAGCGAATTCTTTAAGTGACGTTGGCTCAGCCCACGCAGCAGTTCCAACAATCACTCGGGCCGCACCTGTACTGATGGCTGCCTTGGCGGCGTCAATTGATCGAATACCACCAGAAACCTGTAGTGGAATGCCTTGCGCTGCGCTTAAGCATCGAGTGACGACATCGAGACGCAGGGCACCGTCACGGGCACCCTGGAGGTCGACCACGTGGATAAGTTCAGGCTTAGTAGCGACAATTCTGCCCATGAATTCCTCAATGGGCTGGCGAAATAGGATGCGGTCATAATCGCCTTGTTCGAGGCGTACGGCGTTGTCGCCAAGAAGGTCGAGGGCAGGGATTATTTGCATAGCAGCGTGTTAGCATGCTAGCATAAAATAATGACTTCAGGCAAGGTAGTTCCAGCAACTGAAAAGGCAGAGACGGGCGAGCGTTTCGACGAGCTTGTTGGTGCCTTCACACAACTGCGTGACCCAGAAACCATTGCAGCCTTTCTAAAGGACATCTGCACTGGCGCCGAGCTTGATGCAATGGGACAGCGCCTACAGGTTGCTCGTCTCGTTAATGAAGGAATTACGTATCAAGAAATTTCCCGACGCACTGGTGCGTCAACAGCAACAGTGACTCGAGTCGCACAGTGGTTACACCACGGCGAAGGCGGTTACCAGGCTGTACTAAAGAAAGGTCGCAAATGAGTCGACTAACCATGGCACTTCCATCAAAGGGACGCCTACGCGAACCATCATGGCAATTACTTGAAGCGAGTGGAGTCTCACCGCAAGAACCAGGCGAGCGCGTGCTCCAGGCACACTGTCGCAATGCTGACATCGATCTTCTCTTTGTGCGTGCTGATGACGTTCCAGAATATGTACAAGACGGCGTAGTTGACTGCGGCATCACTGGACTCGATCTCGTAGCAGAGCGAAGCAGCAACGTTGAAGTACTTCTTCGACTCGGATACGGAACGTGCTCGCTGCAAGCCGCAGTGCCAATGGAGGATTCGGCAACCCAGATTTCAGATCTCGCTGGTCGTCGCATTGCAACATCGCACCCAAACATTGTTGCGAAGGTGCTCGGCGAGCTCGGCATCAAGGCAGAAATTGTTCAGGTATCAGGTTCAGTCGAAATTTCACCTCGTCTCGGACTTGCTGATGCTGTCATTGACTTAGTTTCAACAGGAAGCACGCTTCGCACCAACGGTCTTCGTTCAATTGGAACAATCTTTGAATCAGAAGCAGTGCTTGTTGGCCGAGTTGGTTCTGCAAATCTTGAAGCGGCCCGAACTCTTTCTACGGTGCTCGGATCAGTTATCAATGCACGCGCCAACAGATACCTCATGTGCAATGTTGAAAAGAGTGATCTTTCAAAAGTAACTGCGCTACTTCCTACAAAGGGTTCTCCTACTGTGATGGACCTCGCGAACGGAAGTACGGTTTCAGTTCACGCTCTCGTTCCAGCGGCTGACATCTGGTCGCTACTTCCAAAGCTTGAAGCAAGTGGTGCGAGTTCAATTCTTACCCTGCCAGTAGAAAGAATGGTCCGATGAGCTCTCAAGTAAAAGTAGATCGCAAGTTCACCATTGAAGACATTGTTAATGATGTTCGAAGCCGTGGTGATGCTGCGGTGGTTGAATGGACAAATCTTTTCGATGGTACCAACTACGAAAAGCCACAACGTGCTGAAGCGTATGGTGACATCCCAACTGCAGCAATTCTCGCCGCCGCAGAAAATGTACGTACGTGGCACGCTGCGCAGCGCCCAAAGGACATCATGATGGAAGTAACTCCTGGTGTAACTCTTGAGCGCCGCTGGACACCACTTCGTTCAGTCGGTCTCTATGTACCTAAGAATCTTGTTTCTTCACTCATTATGACTGGCATTCCGGCACAGGTTGCTGGTGTTAATCGAATTGTTGTCTGCACTCCGCCAAGTGGTGCTGCAGCAGTGGCCGCTGCAGCTGCGCTGCTCGGTATTGATGAAGTGTGGGCGATTGGTGGAGCACAAGCAATTGCTGCCATGGCATACGGTACCGAATCAATGGCACCGGTTGACAAGATTTTTGGACCAGGTAACGCTGCGGTGAATACTGCAAAGTTGATAGTTAGCCAGGATGTTGCAATTGATCTTCCAGCTGGACCAAGTGAAATTGTGGTTGTCGCAGACGACGGCGTCGATGAAACACTTGTCGAGCAAGAAATGGCAGCACAAATGGAGCACGGTCCAGATTCGCGAGGATTCATTGTTCGTGTTGGCAATGATCTTGAAGCTGCGCTTCTAGAAGTTGAAAAGTACGCGGCAGAACACGTTTTCTTGCTTGGCGAAAAGGCTGAGTCACTGGCGCCACGAATCAGAAATGCTGGTTCAGTGTTTGTTGGTAAGTACTCACCAGTTCCTGCTGGGGACTATGCAACTGGGGGAAATCACGTTCTTCCAACCGGTGGATGGTCAAAGTCAACTGGCGGTCTTGGTCTTGAGAGCTTTATGAAAACAGTCACCGTACAGCGTGTGACTAAAGAAGGACTTGAGAAATTGGCACCGACAATTGAAGCACTTGCAGAACTGGAAGGTCTGCCAAATCACAAGGCCACGGCGCGTCGTGACTAGCCCGCAAGCCCTCGAGGCATACCAGTGGCCACCTTCAAACGAAGCAATTGCTGCGTCTGTAGGAATAGACCCACGCAACATCATTCGATTTGATGGCAATACTCCAGCAACACCACCCGCCACAGCACGTCCAGCGGCACTCGCGAAAGCGCTTGCTGACATAAATGAATACGACCGTGGACGCTACGAGTCACTTCGTCAAGCGATTGCAGATAAGCACGAAGTAGATCTCGATCAAGTTGCAATTGGTGCGGGTAGCGATGAGTTTATTGTTTTGCTCACACGCATCTTTGCTGAAGGTGGAACGGTTGCAACCGTTCCTGCATTTTCCTACTCAATGTACAGATACGCCGCTATCATGGCTGGCGCCACGATTGTTGACGATCCACAGAAGGCTGACCTCGTATTTGTTTGCCGACCAAACAACCCAACGGGGGAGCTTCCTGATATCCCTAAGGTGCCTGGACAACTCGTTATTGATGAAGCGTACGCCGATTACGCAGGCGTTGACGCGTTTGATGAAGTTGACAATGGTGCAATTATTCTTCGCACTTTCTCTAAGGCCTACGGCCTGGCTGGCGCTCGTGTTGGCTACGCCATTGCAAATAAAGAATTAACTGCAGTCATCACCTCGAGACAAGCACCTCTTTCGATATCTGCACTCTCTGCATCTCTAGCGCTGGCAGCGATTTCGGCTCCTCTCAACATTGAGGGTCAAATAGCTGAGCGCGAACGAATGGTCAAAGAGCTGAGCGCACTTGGACTAGTTCCAGCGAAGTCGTACACGAACTTCCTCTTTATCCCTATGGAAAGTCCTCAGGAACTCGTTGACAAGTTGATGCCGTATGGCACAATTGTTCGCGCGTTTAAGGGCGGACTTCGAATCAGTATTCGTGACGAAATTGATGACGACGTGTTGCTAAGTGCGCTTCGTGCAGTACTGAAGGGTGAAGATGTTGAAACATCACCACTTCGCTACCGTCGAGCTACTGCAGAAACACTTCTGACCGTTCGCCTGCGTATCCCTGGCGAAGGGCGTGTGTACGTGAACACCGGCCAAGGCTTCTATGACCACATGCTGCACGCACTTGCGTTCCACGCAGGCATGGATCTTCGCCTCGAAGGCGTTGGAGACTTAGAAACAGGCGAGCACCACGTTGTTGAAGACATGATGCGAACCTTCGGAGAAGCACTCGACATTTCACTTGGAGATCGAAAGGGTCTTGCTCGCTACGGCGAAGCGCGAGTTCCAATGGATGAAGCAATCGCTCACGCCGTTGTTGACCTATCGGGTCGCGCTACTGCGAACATCTCAATTGATCCAGATCCAGGTATGGCTGCTCACGCATTTGAGTCCCTCGCACAAACTGCACGCATCACGCTGCACGTAACTGCATCAGGAAAAAATGCTCACCACGTTGCTGAGGCTTGCTTCAAAGCTGTTGGCCGTGCCATGGCACAAGCACTCGTAAAGACTGGGACACAAATCAATTCAACTAAGGGAACGCTGTGAGCGATGTTGTTGTTGTGGACTACGGAGCGGGCAATACCCGCTCAGTTCGCGCTGCATTAACGCACCTCGGCAAATCGAGTGTTGTCCTTAGCGACCCAGCAGCAATTCTCGAAGCATCCTTCGTAGTGCTTCCCGGTGTTGGATCGGCGCGAAGTGCCATGGAACACTTAAATCAAACTGGCGCTGCTGATGCACTTCGTACGCGATTCAGTAATGGTGGGGCAACGCTTGGTATTTGTCTAGGAATGCAGTTAGCGCTTCAGACGAGTGAAGAAGATGACGGTGTTACTTGCCTAGGACTACTTGAAGGCGACGTTCGTCGTCTACAGGCAGACCGCGTGCCGCGACTCGGATGGGCCAATGTAGACCCGTGGAATGAGTCTTTTTATTTTGCACACTCATTTGTTGGCCAGTCACCAGACACCGTTGCGACATCTGACGGATTCTGCGTTGCTGTGCGAAATGGGTCATTCTTCGGCGTTCAGTTTCACCCAGAAAAAAGTGGTGATGCTGGGCTCAACTTTTTAGAGCAATGCCTTACTCTCGTTTAATCCCTTGCCTTGACGTCGCCAATGGGCGCGTAGTGAAAGGTGTCAGCTTCGTTGGTCTTCGTGACGTTGGCGACCCAGTAGAGCTCGCAAAGTTCTATAGCGATGGGGGTGCGGATGAACTTGTATTCCTAGACATCACAGCAACCCCAGAAGGCGCCAAGACAATGACGTCGGTCGTTGCGCAGGTTGCTGATGTCCTTGAAATCCCTTTCACCGTTGGTGGTGGGATTCGCACAGTTGAAGACGCGTCTCGCATTATTGAAGCAGGTGCTGACCGTGTTTCACTTAACTCAGCAGCACTGAGTAATCCTGAACTAATTAGTGAGATTGCTGAACTTTTTGGAAGTCAAGCAGTTGTTGTTGCAATTGACGCCGGAGATGGCGTTGTGCACACACACGGTGGTCGTAATGCAACAGAGATCAAAACAGTCCCATGGGCCATTGAAGCAGCGAGTCGTGGAGCGGGTGAAATACTTCTCACATCTATCCGACAAGACGGACAACGCACTGGATTTGACCTAGAACTGACAAGACAAGTTCGTGATGCTATTTCAATCCCAGTGATCGCCTCAGGTGGAGCTGGAAATGCTCAGCACATAGCTGAAGCACTTCGAATTACTGACGCAGCATTAATTGCTTCAATCGTGCACGAAAATCCAGCTGGGCTGAAGGGCCTTAGAGCTGAGATTGAATCATTTGGAATTACCTTACGACCATTAAAGGAAAAAGTATGAGCGAAAACCTGCGAGCTGCAATTGTCCAAGACGACGCCACTGGACGCGTTCTGATGCTGGGCTGGATGGATGAGGAGGCATTGGCACTGACAAAGTCTTCAGGCTACGTTCACTTCTTTTCACGCTCTCGTCAGCAACTTTGGAAAAAAGGTGAAACATCTGGCAATACCCTTCGCACAGTTGAAGTTGTTCTTGACTGTGATGAAGACGCTGTCTTGGTGCGCGCCAATGCTGATGGTCCAACATGTCACGATGGTGCAACATCTTGCTTCACGCCATGGCTGTGGCGCAAGATACTCCAGCGTGAGCAAGAGAATTCAGACACCTCTTACGTGTCAAAGCTGTTGAAAGCGGGATCACCACTTATTGCCAGAAAAGTCGGCGAAGAGGCAGTAGAGCTTGCAGTTGCGGCACTAAGTGAAACTGACGAGCGTGTAATTAGTGAGGCGGCTGACCTGTGGTTTCACACGCTACTGCTGCTAAAGAGCCGAGGATTAGACCCCGCTGCCGTTGAAGACGAGTTGCGCCGCCGCGATAAATAGCGTCACAGAAGATTATGCAACTGTTCATTTTTAGATGTGTTTTTTGTCACATTTAAGAAATCTTGAGGTCGTAAAAATGGCTCATGAAACTTACAACACTAAAACTAAATGGACTTCGCAAGAAGACCATTGCAGTATCTGCAGCTCTAGCTGTAGCGTCCCTATCCCTCGTTAGCTTGACGGCTGGCGCTGCGTCTAACCCAGGTTTCGTTCTTTACTCGGCTCAGGGCTATGACCAGCAAGCAGTCGATGCCTTCAACGCAACACACCCTGGCTTCACAGTGACTTTGAAGGATGATTCAACAGGTCCCCTTCTTACTGACGTGCAAGCAGAAGGTAATAACCCTAAGTGGGGTGCACTCTGGGTTGATGGTGCAATCCCATTTGCGCACCTTGACCAAATTGGCATGCTTGTGAAGAACAGCGCGCCGAAGGTTGCATTCAACACACTCGGAAAGGCGAATCTTCCAGCTGACGGCAGTTTCTCACCAACTGGTGTGACTGAGACTGGCGTACTTTGCTACGACACTGCACAAGTCAGTGCGTCAAACCTACCTTCGAAGTGGACTGATCTTCTAACAACTCAATATGCACTTGGAATGAACGACCCATCAGTATCTGGTCCAACATTCCCACTTATTGCTGGAGTGTTCTCAAAACTTAGTAATCTGCCATTCAATGCAACAACTGCTCAGGTTAAGGCTGCAATCACCAAGGGTGAAGCGTTCTATCAAAACATTGCGCAGAAGACTCAGGGTGGACTTGTTGTGAATCCAACTAATGGTGTGACACTTGGCGCAATGCAGAATCAGGCAGTTGGAATGGCCACTATTCAAGGCTCAGCATGCTACTCAAAGACACTTGGTAGCTACAAGACGCTTGGTGAAAAGTACCTCGATGCCTCTATGGAACTGCCTGGTGTAATTGGTATTGACGCGAAGATGCCTGCAATCGTTCGTGCAGACGCAGCAAAGTTTGTTGCATGGCTCTACACGCCTGCTGGTCAGCTTGCAATGCGAACTGGTGACCCAACTGGGGACTCACTGTTCTGGCCAGTAGTTGGTTCAACTCTCGCAAATCCAATCATTCCAAACATCACTACAACGAACCCATACGCAATCAACCCATACACATGGGCTCCATACGAAACTCAGATCAACAACTGGTTTGATAGTAACTTCGTAGGCTAATAATTACTTGCTAGCTGTAATGATTTAACGCCGCGGGATTAGACCGCGGCGTTAAATCATTACAACGGAATCAGAAAAATAATGAACGTAATCAAGGCAAAGTCTTTCACTGAGAACGGGTTGGATACTCGCCGTAAGTTTTCATTCGGCAGTATTGGTGTTTGGACAGCGCTGTTCTTACTCATTGGCGCGCCGGTTCTCTGTTTTCTTACTCTAGGAGTCAGCCCACGCCTTTTCCAACAAGGGCCTGAATGGTTCACGTTGAAATATGTTCACGAAGCCTTTCAAGGATTTGCTGGACGTGCAATATTTAATTCTCTCTGGGTAGCAACTGTTGTGTCTATCTTTGCGGTATCCATTGCAACTTCAATGGCCTGGGTAATTCACCGAACGAACATTGGGGCCCGTCGATTTTGGGCAGTAGCAATGTGGCTTCTTCTCCTTCTTCCTACTTGGATGATGACACTGGGATGGACTGATCTTCTGCAACCAGTTGGTGGTCTCCAGGCGCTAGGAATCAACTGTTCATACATTTATCATGAGTTTTTTGGGCCTCTGGGAATCGTGGTTGTGCTGACAACAGCAGCATTACCATTCTCATATTTCATTATTACTGCAGGGCTACAGGGTCTTGGTCCTGAATTTGAAGATGCTGCACGAATTCATGGCGCAAATAAAATCCAAACCTTTAAAACTGTGCTGCCAATTATTTCCCCAGCAATTCTTAGTGCCATCGCCGTTAGTTTTGCTGAAACTATTAGCGACTTTGGTGTTGCTGACACGCTGGGCTATCACGCGCACTTTCCTCTTGCTACGTTCATCTTGTTTAAAGCAATTTCGAGCTATCCCGCCAATTTTTCTGTTGCTGCTGTCGTTGCCGCGGTATTAATTCTTTCTATAGTTCCACCAATTACTCTTCAATCTCGAGTCATGAGAAAGAACACATTCGCAGTGCTTTCTGGACGCACGCGAACACCGAGAGTCAGAGAGTTCCGTAAAGGACCGCGTGTCTTGGCAACAACAATAGTTGCAACAGTCTTTGTAGTCGCAATTGGAGTCCCAGTCCTTGGTGCCGTTATGACTTCGTTCATTAGTGGTCAGAGTTTTTACGGCGGTCATCTCCACCTCACTTTGCTTTACTATCGCGAAATCTTTAATCCTCCATCAGCGGGTAAGAGCCTAGGAACTCCTCTGCTGCTTTCTGATCAATTGGGGTTTGTCGTTGCATCATGCACAGGTGCTTTTGCAGTAGTAATGGCCCGTCGACTTGTAACTAAAGTTGGGGGCTTAAGCCAAAGGATCACCGACATATTTCTTCTTGGTTCAATTGCGATTCCGGGTGTCGTTCTTGCGATCGGTTACATCTTTTTCTATAACTTAAGTTTTATTACCCACCATGTAATCAATCTTTATGAAACGCTCCCACTATTAATCATTGCGTTGATTGCCTCATCGCTGCCTGGTCAGACTCGTTTCATGGCTGGTCCCGTAAGTCAAATTCAACCTTCACTTTCAGAAGCGGCGCGGGTGCATGGAGCTGGTCGCTTCACTGCATGGCGCACAACTAATTTGCCCCTCATGTCACGAGTATTGCTGTGGGGGTGGCTTTTGACGTTTACTAAAACAATTTCAGAGCTCGCAATTGCCACAATTCTGTTCCCCCCAAGCCAAGAACCCGCATCAGTAACAATTCAGAATTACCTGGCTAATTTCAACACTGGCGCCGGAACAGCAATGACAGTCATGACACTTTTAGAAATGCTTGGAATCATTGTTATTGCTTTAGGTATTTATCGTCTGGTCACTCCTAGGGGTTGGCGCAGAATTGGATGGAGAGGAATTCAGTCGTGAGCAACGAAACAGCACGTAAAGCATCATCTGTTCATTTTGAAAATGTTGGAAAGACGTTTGGTGAAAAGGATGCACTCAATAATGTCAACCTTGAAATTGCACCCGGTACGTTCCTCGTTCTTCTGGGGCCCTCAGGATCAGGAAAGACAACGCTGCTTCGCTGTTTGGCAGGCATTGAACGCCCTAGTCGAGGTTCCATATTCATTAATGGAACTCCAGTTGCTGGTGAAGGCGGATTCCTTCCGCCTGAAAAACGTGGCTTGGCGATGGTATTCCAGGACTATGCCTTGTGGCCTCACTTAACAGTTCGTGCGAACATTGGTTTCCCTCTAAATAATTCTCAATTATCTAAGCCAGCGCGCACCGACCGTGTCGACAACCTCCTTGATCGAGTGGGCATTGCACACTTGGCTGATCGGTATCCAAATCAGCTTTCTGGTGGTGAGCAGCAGAGAGTTGCACTAGCTCGTGCACTAGCTGCAGAGGTAGGCCTAATTTTGTTCGACGAACCTCTCTCAAATCTCGATGCTGACCGTCGCGAATCGCTACGTATTGAGATTGCAACTTTGACTCGTGAGTCAGGTGCCACAGCTTTGTACATCACTCATGACCAGTCAGAAGCTTTCGCGTTAGCTGACAAAGTTGGCGTGCTTAAACAAGGAGAGTTAGTTCAACTTGATACACCTGAGATGATCTACAAGAGTCCAGCCAATGCGTTCGTTACTAGGTTTACAGGAGTATCTGGTGAGTTCGCAATCAAGCAATTTAAGAAAATGGGAGATTCGCTCGTTGAGGTGTATCTACCATTTGCACCTGACATCACTGTTGAAGCAACCAAGATTGGTAAACTTTCAAAGGATGCCAACGCAAGTTTGTTTGTTCGTTCTGCTGGAGTTTCTATTTTCCCTGAAACTAATGAAGAAGGAATTCCTGGAGAAATCCGAGATGTTGCTTTCAACGGGCGTGGTTATGAGCACGTTGTAAAAGTAGGTGCAGCTGAAATGTTAACTAAGGTTTACTCAAAGCATCGTTTTGATCGAGGCGTCAACATAAAAGTGACGCTTGACCCAGCTTCATGTTTTGCCATTGATCCAAGTACAGAGGAGATGTAAATGTTTGCAACAACTGTTTCTTCAGGTGTGATTGTTCTCGTTGGTGCGGTGTTTTTGGCGTGTGCCGTAGAAATGGTTGAGGCTCTAACGATTGTCTTCGCTGTTGGCCATACGCGGGGCTGGCGTTCAGCATTTGAAGGTGTTATCGCAGCGATTGTCGCGCTAGTTGCCCTCGTGGCGGCTTTTGGTCCAGCACTCATTCATGTGCCGCTCAGTACGCTTCGACTCATTGTTGGTGGTGTTCTCCTTATCTTTGGAATGCAGTGGTTGCGAAAAGCGGTACTTCGATCGAGTGGTCTCAAGGCCAAGCATGACGAAGACGCAATTTATGAAGAGACAGTGGCAGAGTTAAGAGCGAGTGGTCAGACCATTGGGCGTGACCGCGTGGCGTTTGTGATGGCGTTTAAAGGTGTGTTTCTCGAGGGGCTCGAAGTTGTAATCACAGTTCTTACCCTTGGCACATCGGCACATCGTCTAGGTCTCGCTGCAACAACCGCTGGGATTGCACTCGTGCTTGTTGCGGTTATGGGTGCAATTGTCTCCAAGCAGCTTTCTTCAGTCCCAGAAAATGCAATGAAGATGAGTGTTGGCATTCTGCTCGTCAGTTATGGAACATTCTGGGTAGGAGAGGGCCTTAAGGTAACGTGGCCGGGAAACGACGGCTTCTTAGCTTTCTTTGTAGCCATGTATACGCTGGTGACATGGGGACTTGTTGGTCTCGCAAAGTCGGGTACACCAAAAACGAAAGTTGAGGCACACGCATGAGCGAGAAGAAACCACTTCCAGTTCGACTACTCAAGGGATTCGCTATGTTTTGGTGGGACTTTCTCGTGGGCGATACTCCTGAGTTATTTGTCTCATCGCTAGTGATTATTGGAGTGATCGCCGGACTTCGCGGTGCGGGTGACAACACTGCAGCGGTTATTGCACTTCCCGTACTAGCCGTTTGTGCGTTAGCAATCTCTCTAAAGCGTGCAGTGAATGCAGCGAAGAAGAAATAGGCAGCCTTACTCTTATAAGTAGTGTGGCGGTACTTCGTTGTTGTCTCGTCTTATTTTTCTGATCTCTTCTTTTAGGCGGCCAATTTCTGCCTTTAAATCACGAATGATTTCTTCGTATTCGTCACTCGTTGGTTTTGTATCGCTCACCATTCAAGAATCTCACATTTAG
>CAIKFN010000114.1 GCA_903826715.1 uncultured Actinomycetes bacterium | reverse complement strand
GGTCTTGCATCTGCTGCAACATGGGCGAGTGAAGCAAAGCGTCTGGTTGGAGAAATGCCAGCGAAACATCGTGACGTGCTTGAACATGCTTTAAGCACCGGTGACTTCACTAGCGACGCATTCAAAGTTGCTGAAGGCGCTTATTACGACGAGCACGTTTGTCGTTTAACACCGAGGCCGAGAGAGTACGACGTCACAACTGAGTACATGGACGCTGATGGCACGGTGTACGCCACCATGTGGGGACCGAGTGAATTCGCACCAACAGGGTCACTCGTCAGCTGGAGCATTGTTGAGAGGTTGCAGCAAATTACTGCTCCAACACTGGTTATTTCTGGTCGCCATGATGAAGCAACGCCTCTTGTTCAGAAAGAATTCACCGATAACATCTCGCATGCTGAGCAATTAATTCTCGAGAACTCGAGCCACATGCCATTCTTTGAAGAGCCAGAGCTCTACATTCAGGCAGTTAACGCGTTCTTAGAGAAGTGCGAATCTAATTAAGTAGTGAAATGTAGTAGTCCTCGGCCTGTGCGAGGTCTTTAATTACTTGTGAGAGTTCAGCGCTTAACTTCTTTTGTTCTTCGACGTCTGCACTCGACATGATCTTTTCATTCAGAGATGTGCGACGACGCTCTAACTTGGTGACTTGTTTTTCTGCGTCGCGAAGTACCCGGCCATTAGTAGGGGCTTTTTCGGGTTCTTGCGTGTCGCCGAGGTTTGTGCTGGTGATCACACCTGCAGCTCTCGCAATCCAGGCGTCAATGCCGCCAGGAATGTCTGCAATTGAGCCGTCTGCGTGAACTTCTAACAATCGGTCAGTAGTTCTACTTAAGAACGTTCGGTCGTGCGAAACAACAATGAGTGTCCCAGGCCACTGCGCCAGAAACTCTTCAATTAAACGAATTGTCTCGAGGTCCAGGTCGTTTGTAGGTTCGTCGAGAAACAGAACATTGGGCTTAAGCGTGAGCGCCAGAAGCAGTTGCAGTCGTCTGCGCTCGCCACCAGAAAGGTCACGGGCCTTGGTCTTACACAGTGCACCCGTGAACCAGAAACTCTTCATGATGGCAATGTCTTCAGGCGATCCAGGAATCCCACGTGGACCAGCAACAAGTTCTTGCACCGTGGCTTCAAGATTGAAGTTGTCAGACCCTTGTTCAAAGTATGAAGTCGCGACTGTTGGTCCGTGCTTAACAGTTCCAATCGACGGCTCACTGCGAAGCGCTAGCAAGTTTACGAATGTTGATTTACCTGCACCGTTGGGACCAACAATGCCAATTCGGTCCCCGGGACCGAGTTCAAGATTTATGCCGTTAAGGATTTGTCGACCATTTGGATACGAGAACGAAACATTGTGAGCCTTAATTACGGTCTGTCCAAGGCGGGGAGTATCAACGTTGAAGTCAATAGTTCCTTCACGAGCTGCTGCTTCTTTGCCCCCAGCGAGAAGTCGGTTCGCTGCATCAATGCGCGCTTGTGGTTTTGTAGAACGTGCCTTTACACCACGGCGCAACCACGCAAGTTCATGTCGAGCCATGTTCTTTCTGATCTGCTCTGCATTTTGTGCCTGCACTTCACGTTCGGCCTGTGCTTCAAGAAGTGCAGAGTACCCACCAGCGTGAACATATGTTTTGCCACGGTCAATCTCAATCATTCGTGTGGTGACCTGATCAAGGAGGAAGCGGTCGTGACTCACTAGAACCACAGCACCGGGGAAGCTGGTGATTTTTTGCTCCAACCATTCAATAGCGCTCAGGTCGAGGTGGTTGGTTGGCTCGTCGAGAATAAGTACGTCGTTGTGCTCAGCGAAGATTTTTGCGAGGGCCACACGTTTTAGTTGTCCTCCAGAGAGGTGATCAATCTGTGTGTCGATTGCCTTGGTCATTCCAAGTCGGTCAATTGCGGCGTCAACTTCCCAGCCATCTCCAAGGACTTCACGAACTGTTCCCTTAGGAAGGTCTGGAATTTGATCGAGGTAACCAACGAGTGTGCCCTGGCCAAGGCGAATATTCCCAGAGTCGGGCTTCTGCAGTCCTGCGACAATTTTTAGGAGTGTTGATTTGCCTGCACCGTTGATGCCGACTACACCAATGCGGTCGCCAGTTGAGATGGTGAGTGAAAGGTCTTCAAGGATGGTGCGGTCAAAGCCTTCGAGAGTGACTTTTTGGATGTCTATAAGGATTGCCACGGGACTTACAGGCTACACACCAAAACCACTGGCTTATGGGTGTTGTGCAATGGAGTCGAGAATGGTTGCAACGCGAATCGAATCTCTACTGGGCACAGTCCAACCATTGTTGCCGTCAATCACTCCACTAACGTTTTCAACCATTTCAACAAAAGCGTTGGTGACAGGGAATTCTTCGAGCACATTATTGACTAATAGGGAACTTGCTTCGTTCCAAGTCGTGAAGGATTCACCCGCGCTAGTACTGATCTGTCCGTTGGACCCCTTAACAATGAACTGCTGGTGGCTCGGAAGGGCAAACGAGCTCACCGAGTGCGCAGTGATGGTGTTGTTGATGCGCACATTGAGATCAGTAGTTAGGTCAATACCCGTTGGTCCGATCGTGCGCTCAAGTTGAGTAATTGTGAGATCAGCGGCGCCATTTGTGAGTGCGACCCATGCGTGAGCTTGGTAACAGCCCACATCAAGTAGTGCCCCGCCACCCATTGATGGACTGAGTCGGTAGTTGTCAGTCATCTCAGATGTGAATGTGAAAGCAGTCTCGATGTGCTCGATGATTCCAATTTCCCCACTGGTGACAAGTTCAACTATGCGAGCAAAACGTGGATGCCACCGGCCCCACACTGCTTCAACAAGCATTCGATCATTGTGCGTAGCAACATCAAACATGGTCGAAGTTTGAGTGGCAGTTAGCCCAAGGGGCTTCTCGCAGAGAACATGTTTTCCGGCTTGAAGTGACTTCGTGACCCATTCAATATGTTGACTGTTCGACAAACTGATGTACACGGCATCAACATGGTCGTCGGCCAAAAGGTCGTCGTATGTTGCATGCACTCGCTGCGGCTCAAGTGTTGCTGAGCGCTCTTCATCGCGGCTCGCAACGGCGTAGAGGGTTGCTCCGCGCGATGTGTGAACGGCGGGGGCGAGTCCTCGACTGGCAACAAAGCCAGCACCAAGGAAGCCCCAATTAACGCTCACTCGCTAGGACCGACGAATCGCTGGTATTACTGGCATTGCATTTTGCACGGCTGATTCTTCGGCGGCCTGCATAATCGCGACAACATTGCGAGATTGCAGTGCGTTGACTTCCATTGGGGTTCCATTGTTCAAGTATTCAACAATGGAACGATGGAATTCGTGTGGCTCTAGAGGTTGTAATGGTGCAGTACGTGAGGTTCCGTCACTGTGATGCACGCTAAGTATCGCTGGCAAGTCGGCGACCGCTGGTTCACCAGCTGGGTCCCAGTTTCCAATAATTGCGCCTTCGGTGCCCAGTACATAGAACTTTGGCTTACGTGCAGCAGCAAGGTCTGAATGAACAAACGTTGCTTGCTTACCGGATGTGAATGTCATGGTGACGTGTGCATGGTCTGCATTTGTTATGTGGTCCCAAACGCGCTTGTGGTTTTGACCACTGACGTGAGCAACTTCATCAGGCATGATATTCAGAATCTGATCAATGAGGTGGCTTCCCCAGTCGAAAATTGCTCCACCAGATACTTGGGCGTTCGAGTGCCAGTAATCGCACGGCCGTGAATACCCGCCGACAAAACTGTCGTAGTGGTAAACGTCGCCAATTTCACCGGAGCGAATGATGTTGCGCATTGTGACAAAGTCATCATCAAATCTGCGGTTCTGATACACCACAAGCATGAGGTTTTTTTCTGAAGCAAGCGAGATCAGTTCATCGCATTGATCAGCAGTGAGCGCCATTGGCTTTTCAATGACAACATGAATGCCTCGAAGTAGTGATTCTTTGGCCCACTCATAGTGACTATTCGGGGGAGTGGAAATAACAACAAGATCAAGAATCCCAGAATCCAGCATTTCACTTGCATTGCTGAATGCAGTTGCCCGTGGGGCAAGCTCCAGCGCTGCCACGACACGCTCTGGGTTGGTGTCGCACACAGCCAAAAGCTCGAGCCCGACTGTATTTCGGACTGCTTGGTTGTGCTCATGTCCGATTGCACCATATGCAAGGAGACCGACGCGAATAGTGCTTTTAGCCATAAAAGAGGAGTTTATTAGTTTTTACAGAATTGGAAACGCAAGCAGGTAACAACAAAGTCACAACTTGAGGCACATGCGTTTTTCACCTTGAATGCGCTCCAGTAGCCTTTAGATAGATGTTGCATCATCATTAGCTCCCGTAGCTCAGGGGATAGAGCATCGGTTTCCTAAACCG
>CAIKFN010000113.1 GCA_903826715.1 uncultured Actinomycetes bacterium | reverse complement strand
CAAGTTAACTTCGTTGACTACTTCCAAGCTGGTGAGGGTGTTTACGCCAAGGCTTCTTCAAAGGCAAAGTTCACAGGACTTTCAAGCTTCTGTGGAATGAAGGTTGCAGTAGAAACCGGAACCGTTGAACAGACAGACGCTGCTGCTGCGCTTAAGGCTTGCAAGACCAAGGGTGGTTCAGTCCTTTCATTCGCGACACAAACTGAAGCCAACACCGCAGTTTCATCTGGGCAGGCAACTGTTGGATTCCTTGACAGTCAGATCGCTGGCTACGTTGTTTCCACTTCAATGGGTGCATTCAAGCTTCTGGGTAGTGCAGTGAATGTTGCTCCATACGGAATCGCAACTCAAAAGAACGCAACCGGTAAGGCTCTTGCACTTGCAATCCAGGCTGCACTTAAGACACTTGTTGCCAACGGAACCTACGGGGCAATTTTGACTCACTGGGGCGTAAGCGCTGGTGCACTAACACCCGCACAGATCATTCTCAATGGGGCACTTTCCTAAGAGTTATTGAAAACTGAAATGACCATGAACGGGGACACTGCCGTAAAGGTTGTCCCCGTTCGTCATTTTGGTAGATGGATTGCAAGTTTCTTCGCCGTCATTGCAGTTGCAATGTTGGTGCATACGCTCCTATCGAAGATTCCAAATGGCCAGGTCGCCTGTCACACACTGAATACAGTTCGTACCTGTCACAACGTCATCAACTGGCGCTTTAGCTGGAACGTTGTATTTCATTACTTCACTGTCACAGAAATTCTTCAAGGGTTGGGACGAACAATCCTGCTCACCATCATCTCTATGGCAATTGGCATCACTCTCGGTGTCACTATTGCCATCATGCGACTTTCTAAAAGTCGTTTACTCTCTTCGACCGCATGGACGTACACATGGTTCTTTCGTGGGACACCGGTCTATGTTCAGTTAATTTTCTGGTTCAACATCGCAGCAATTTACCCAATGATCACATTCGGACTTCCGTTCATGCACGCAACGTTCTTTCACCTAAATACGGTGACCTTCTTCACTCCCTTCACCGCTGGAATTATTGGTCTCGGACTCAATGAAGGCGCCTACATGTCTGAAATCGCTAGGTCTGGCCTTATTGCAGTAGATGAAGGCCAGATTGAAGCAGCGAGTGCCATTGGAATGACCAGGGCACAAACACTCCGTCTTGTCATTTTGCCCCAAGCAATGCGCGTGATTATTCCGCCAACTGGCAATGAAGTTATTTCAATGTTGAAGACAACATCACTCGTTAGCTCCATTGGCGTCATTGAACTCCTGGGTGCTGCGCAGAACATTTACTCCGCTACCTACCAAGTAGTGCCAATGCTCATTGTGGCGAGTCTTTGGTACTTGGCTATTACAACAGTTCTCTCAATTGGTCAGTACTACTTAGAGCGTCATTACGCCAAGGGTGCACTGCGCACTCCCCCTCCAACACCTATTCAACACATCCGTAGCGATGTTCGTGGCATCCTCGCCAAGTTTCGTACACCTCGTCCAACTAAGGAATCACGATGACAATTCCAATGGTGCACGCCATGGGCGTTACAAAGTCATATGGCGGCGTTGAAGTTCTACGTGGCGTAGACATTGAGGTTGCACGCGGCGAAGTGACGTGTCTAATTGGGCCATCAGGCTCAGGAAAGAGCACACTTCTTCGATGCATTAACCACCTTGAAAAGCATGACGCTGGTGAACTACGTGTTGACGGCGAGCTTGTTGGCTACGAAGCACGTGATGGAAAACTCTACGAGAGAAGCGACAAGCAACTGTGCTCCGAGCGCGCGCAAATTGGAATGGTATTTCAGCGCTTCAACCTCTTTGCACACATGAATGTGCTCGATAACATCACTGTTGGCCAAACCAAGGTCAAGGGAATCTCAGAAGAAGTAGCAATAGGTAAAGCCCGAGTACTACTTGAGCGAGTGGGACTTAGCGGCAAGGAAAAGAACTACCCCAGCCAATTGTCTGGCGGTCAACAGCAGCGCGTGGCGATTGCCCGTGCGCTTGCGATGGAGCCGAAGCTGATGTTGTTTGATGAGCCAACATCAGCGCTCGATCCGGAACTTGTTGGTGAAGTACTTGACGTAATGAAGGACTTGGCTAGGTCAGGCATGACCATGGTTGTTGTGACGCACGAGATGAACTTCGCTCGCGAAGTTGCAAATTCTGTCTATTTCTTAGACCAAGGCGTAATTGAAGAGTCTGGGGATCCGAGACAAGTACTCATTTCTCCATCATCAGACCGGTTAAAGCTCTTTCTTTCGAAGGTGCTCTAGTTCTTCGCTAGGAACGCGGTTACTTCTTCGGAATTTGGAGCAGTCGCTGGACCAAGTTTGCCAATAGCAATTGCGCACGCAGCGTTTGCTCGTGTCAAAGCTTCCACTACTTTCGTACCTTTTGCTAGTTCCGCAATAAACACTCCACCGTGGGTATCGCCAGCACCAGTGGTGTCAATGACATCAGCACTAAATCCAGGGATGACTTGTGGAGAGTTCTTTGCTTGCAGCAAAATACAACCGCGCTCAGCAACACGAACAACAACACCTGTTTGAACTTTGAACTCTGAAAGCTTTACGAGTGCATCATCAAGCGATTTTGTTTTGGTAAGTGCAATCGCTTCAGGTTCGTTGCAGACCAACCAATTACTCCTGGCCATAAGTGCATTGAGCACATCACTAGGGATGTCTGACCCGCGAGGACCTGGATCAAAGATAACTACAGCATCCTGAGAAATCCCATGTAGCCAAGTCGCCGATGTTGCACAGATGTCTGGGTAGACGAAGTTGTAACCAGACACAAAGACGTAGTCCCCTGGCTTCACATCTATTACTGATAAGTCGTTAAGAGTGAGTGCCCCTTCGGCGCCCGGTGAAGTAACAAAAGTTCGCTCTCCCCCATTTTCAACCAGCACAAAACAAAGACCGAGATCTTGCGAGTTATTTGTTGGAACTGAAATTTGAATTCCTTCAGCGAGAAGTGCCTTCTTGGCAATTTCAGCGAACGGACCATTACCGAGCTGGCCAGCGTAAGTAACTTCCATCCCCTGGCGCCTGGCTGCAGACATGACGTTGAACCCACCGCCTGGTGTTACTAAACGCTGTAAAACTTCAGCATCATTTCCACGTGTTGGGAGTGTGTCAATCATCGCCACCACGTCGAGCATCACAGTGTCGAGATCAAATAGTCGTGGCGAAGTAGTCATTTCGTATTTACCTTAGTGACGAAGCGCCAGAAGGTCCTGCGCCACACCTCGAAGATTGAGACTGTTTATTGTTTCAACGGTATTTATTGCGTTTCCTGGAAATCCATCAGGACCACATGAAGCACCAAGCATCGCACCAGCAATGGCTGCAATGGTGTCAGTATCGTCGCCAATTGATGCCGCGATGCAGCATCCTTCCCACGGATTATTCTGGTACATCACGAATAGCCCAATCGCACATGGAACAGACTGGGTGGCATTAACAGAAGTGCCAATCTCTTTACGTAACTGTTCGTCGTCACCTGATGACGCAATGACCACTGCCCTTTTGATTCTCGCAACAATGTCCCCGCCATCTTGAAATCCATGCATTGCAGCTCGCTCTGCAGCTTCAATGCCTAAAGCCACCGCATAGGTTGGGGCTAACGAATCAATAGACCCGCTGATGATGCCAGCTACTGCAGCTGCGGCACCGAGCGCACTTGATGTGTTGTGAGTGAGCATGCTGACTTCTATGACCTTATTAACCAGTCTGTCGATGTCAGTACTTGGACAGATAATCCCAACGGGCGCTATTCGCATTGCTGCACCATTTGTTGTACCACCGAGACCAGCGAGTGCCGGGTCCATTCCAGCCTGCAAATTTGTTAGTGCCGCTTTTGTTGATGGGCCGAGTAAGTCGAGTAAACCACGATCACGAATTGACTCTTCCCACGAAATGAGTTGCTTGGCAAATTCACGTTGATCGAACTCACCATTCTTCGATGCGAGGAGCGAGGCAACTAGTAACGACTGTTCGGTGTCGTCAGTAACCATTCCGGCCTTTAGCCCCGCCGCGTAGGGGTGCTGCGGTGATGGGTCATTAAATGTTTTTACCTTGTGAAATTGTTCTCGAATTACTTCATAGCTAAGCGACTGAGTTGGCATGCCGAGGGCGTCGCCTATTGCGAGCCCTACTAATGCACCGTATGAACGAGATAATTCCGTGCTTGTACTCATCACTACGAAACTTACTAGCGACGTAACTTCGCAAGTGAATGCAAGAATTTGCAAGGTCCTCGTGCCAAACTTATAAAGTCTCAAAAAGTAGTTCAACCAGAACGTTTATAGGAGCGCCATGAGTAGCGAAATTGACCAAATTCTTGGAACAGATTCTTCCGTCCTTCGTATTGAAGAAAATGGGATCAACACCATCAACGAGAGTGAGCGCAAGGGACAGCCTCGTGAACTCTTTTGGCCATGGTTTGGAGCAAACATATCAGTTCTTGGTCTTAGCTATGGAACATATGTCCTTGGATTTGGCATCTCATTCTGGCAAGCAATCATTGTTGGCATCATTGGAATAGTCTTCAGCTTCTGGCTTTGTGGCGTTATTGCAACAGCTGGAAAGAAGGGCTCCGCGCCAACAATGGTGCTCAGCCGAGCTGCTTATGGGGTGAGAGGAAATCGACTTCCTTCTGCAATTTCTTGGTTACTCACCGTTGGCTGGGAGACAGCACTTACCGTGATTGCGGTTCTGGCAACATCAACTGTCTTCACTCGCATTGGCTGGGGTGGCGGAACGGGCGTAAAAATTGTTGCGATGATTGTGATCGCTTCACTCATCATTGCTGGTGGTGTAATGGGCTTTGACCTAATTATGCGCATGCAGGCAATCATCACTGTTGTGACTGGAGTTCTAACAGTGGTCTTTATTGCCCTCACCTTCAAACACATCAGTTGGCACAGCGTTTCGCACATCCACAGTGGCTCAGCACAGGCCCTTATTGGTGGACTCGTATTCGTTATGACTGGGTTCGGCCTCGGATGGGTGAACGCTGCAGCGGACTACTCGCGCTACCTGCCGCGCAAGGCGTCAACTCGTGGAGTTGTGGGCTGGACAACATTCGGTGCATCAGTCGCACCAATAATTCTTTTGTTCTTTGGACTCCTGCTTGCTGGATCATCGAGCAAACTGAGTACTGCAGTTGGTGCTGACCCAGTTGGTGCATTAGCAACGCTGCTGCCAACGTGGTTCCTGGTGCCTTTTGCCATCGTCGCGATTCTCGGACTCGTTGGTGGAGCGGTTCTAGACATTTACTCTTCTGGACTGTCAATGCTCGCGGCTGGAATAAAGATTCCTCGTTTTGCGGCAGCTGGTGTTGACGGAACAATCATGGTGCTTGGAACTATCTACATTGTTTTTGTCTCAGGTAACTTCCTGTACCAATTCGAAGGTTTCCTAATAACTGTGGGTGTTCTAATTGCTGCGTGGTGTGGAGTATTTTTAGCGGACATGGCACTGCGTAGAAAGGACTATGCAGAGGCTGATCTCTTTAGCACCACTGGACGATACGGCGATGTTCGAGTAACACCAATCATTACAACCATTATTTGCAGCTTCATTGGCTGGGGACTTGTAACAAACTCTTCTGCTTCGTGGCTCACGTGGCAGGGATACCTACTTAAGCCTCTCGGGCTTGGTGGAAAGTCTGGAGCCTGGGCGTACGCAAACCTTGGTGTGCTCGCAGCATTAGTGCTCAGTTTCGCAGCGACCTATGTGCTTCACCGCAAGGATGTTGAAAAGCAAGAGGCTTAAGCAGCGCTACTTGTAGGAGACATAGTTTCTGGAGTTGATTCAATCAGGAACCACGAACTAATTGATATGGCAATTAGCAACACGATTCCACTAATGAGTCGCGTTGTGCCACCATGCCAATGTTCGCCGAAGACAACTACTCCGAACACGACACTGACCAGTGGATCAATAATCACAATGCAGGGTTGAGAGACGCTTAGCGGGCCAATGTAGAGCGCAACTTGCTCACAGTAGAGTCCAACAGCGCCACACACGATAAATGCATAGACCGGCCAATGTGTCAATGAACCAAGGTATCCATGCAAACCAACGCTGTTGGTAAGTTCCTTTATAAGGACAGCGTTTAAGGCCCACGAGATTGCCGTAGCCGTTCCGAAAAATCCCGCTCTTCGTCGCGCGCTTCCTCGCTGACCACCAAGAACAAGTGCTGCAATCACAATTGAGCACGACAGCAATAAATAGAGCCATGTTGAAGATGTCGTTTTACCGTCACCACTTGACGGAGTCGCCAGAACAATGAACATGACTAGAAATATGGTCACAAAAAATGAGGAGGCAACCGTTGTCTTTTGAAGATTCTGATGAAACCAGAGCCTCCGTATAAGTAGAGCGAGCATTAGCTCACTGATGAGTAGCGGCTGCACTAATCCAACAGGTCCAAAGTTAAGTGCCAGCGCCTGAAATAGTAACGATCCAAAAAGCGCAATCCACCCAATCCACCAAAGTGGTTGCTTGATTAAATCAATAACAACACGTGCGCCACGACCTGAACCCTGCAATCGATTACTCGCAATGTGCTGGGTAATAACTGCCACTGCATTTACTCCCGCAGTAAGAAGTCCAAAGAATATGGCGAGTATGAAATTAAGTGTTATCCCATTCGCCATAGCCATACGCTACGTCAGTTCTATTTGGTGCCCCCGGCAGGATTCGAACCTGCGCTCACGGTTTAGGAAACCGATGCTCTATCCCCTGAGCTACGGGAGCTAATGATGATGCAACATCTATCTAAAGGCTACTGGAGCGCATTCAAGGTGAAAAACGTATGTTCCTCAAGTTGTGACTTTGTTGTTACCTGCTTGCGTTTCCAATTCTGTAAAAACAAATAAACTCATCTTTTATGGCTAAAAGCACTATTCGCGTAGGTCTACTTGCATATGGTGCAATCGGACATGAGCACAACCAAGCAGTCCAAAATACAGTCGGTCTCGAGCTTTTGGCTGTGTGCGACACCAATCCAGAGCGTGTCGAGGCAGCGCTGGAACTTGCCCCACAGGCAACCGCATTCAGCAATGCAAGTGAAATGCTCGATTCTGGGCTTCTTGATCTTGTTGTTATTTCCACTCCCCCGAATAGTCACTATGAGT
>CAIKFN010000112.1 GCA_903826715.1 uncultured Actinomycetes bacterium | reverse complement strand
CTCACGAAACGAGAAGTAACCTCACCGTATGGCTTTAGTTACCCAAAAACAATTCGAAGATTCTGTTCTTGACACTCTTCTGGAGTATTGCAAGATCCCTTGCCTGTCTCCTATGTTCGATGCTCAGTGGGTGCAGAACGGCCACATTGAGGCTGCGACACAGATGCTCGCAACATGGGCAAAAAACCGCAAGCTCGCGAACTTTGATGTGCAGATTCACCGACTTGATGGTCGCACCCCAGTTATTACCGTCACCGTTGAGTCAACTGGCGGTGGTGAGGGAACAGCAGTTCTCTACGGTCACCTAGATAAGCAACCGCCGCTCGGAGAATGGTCAGAGGGGCTTGAACCGTTTAACCCTGTTCGTCGTGGCGACAGAATTTACGCTCGCGGTGTTTCTGATGATGGCTATTCAATCTTTGCAGCGCTAAGTGCACTCGAAGCAATGGAAGCGAACAATGTTGCTCACAGTCGCTGCGTTGTTCTTATTGAAGCATGTGAAGAGAGCGGAAGCCCAGACCTTGAGGCGTACCTCGATGCACTAAAGGTCCACCTAGGAGATGTTGAGCTGCTCATATGTCTCGACTCAGGTGCAATCTCTTACGACCGACTCTGGGTGACAACATCACTTCGTGGACTTGCATCAATTGAGCTAACAGTAAAAGTCCTTGAACAAGGACGTCACAGTGGAATGGCCAGTGGCGTTGTTCCTTCGTCATTTCGAATTCTTCGCCAACTCATTGAGCGTGTTGAGGATTCTGCAACTGGTGAAATTCTCTTAAAAGAACTTCACGTTGAAATTCCTGAAGCTGTTAAAGAATCAGCTGCAAATACCGCGAAAGAATTCGGCGACATGTACCAGCACGAATTCCCACTCGTTCCTGGCCTTACGCTGATGGGCAACTCTCCAGCTGGTCGAATACTTAACAAAACGTGGTCACCAACACTTTCAGTAACTGGCATGGGTGGAATTCCAACACCTGACATTGCAGGAAACGTCCTTCGTGCATTCACGACGGCAACGCTTTCATTTCGACTCCCTCCGAGCGCTGACTCAAAGCTTTGCGAACAAGCCATTGTTAATGCAATGACTAAGGACATACCTTCGAATGCGCAGGTCACCTTTAAAACTGAGCACGCTGATGGATGGAATGCTCCAGAACTTGCTCCATGGCTTGCCACAGCGCTCGAAGAGGCATCAACCGACGCTTACGGAATGTCACCCGGCTTTACCGGAGAAGGTGGATCAATCCCCTTCCTTGCTTCACTCGGTAAGCGCTACCCCGGTGTTCAGTTCTTAGCGACTGGCGTACTTGGACCTGATTCAAATGCACACGGCATTGATGAAATGCTCGACATCCCAATGGCGGTTGGCGTAGTTAATTCAGTTATTACCGTGTTACATGCACACGCGAATAAGTAAGGAATTGTTATGACACAGCAAGTTGATCTCTGGGTAGACCCAGCATGCCCTTGGGCCTGGGTTACATCAAGATGGCTTCTCGAAGCACAAAAAGTCAGAGACATTGATATCAAGTTCCACGTCATGAGCCTGGCCGTACTTAACGAAGGTCGCGAGATGCCAGAGAAGTACGTAGACCTTATGCAAAAGGCTTGGCGTCCTGTGCGTGTACTTATCGCCGCAGAACAGCGACACGGAAACGAAGTTGTAGAAAAGCTCTACAGCGCAATGGGAAGTCAATATCACATCAAGAGTGAAAATGACATTGATGTTCTAATTTCTGAATCGCTAAAAGAAGCCGGGCTCGAAGCAGATCTCGCAGATGCTCAGCACACAACAGACTTCGATGAAGCATTAAAGAAGAGCCACCACCAAGGTATGGACCCAGTTGGCATGGACGTTGGAACACCAGTTATTCACTTTGGTGATGTCGCAATTTTTGGTCCAGTTGTTACCCCCGCGCCAAAGGGCGAAGCAGCCGGAAAATTATTTGATGGCGTTTCTCTGGTTGCTGGAACACCTGGCTTCTACGAATTGAAGAGAACGCGAACAGTAGGACCGAGTTTCGAATGAGCAGCCAAGCAGCCACTCCACGCTTCCCTATTTACGTAACTGGGAACACTGATGCCAAGCGCGCGCTCATTGTTGTCCAAGAAGCATTCGGTGTTAATGATCACATCCGTGACGTTGCCGATCGTTTTAGTGATGAGGGCTACTTCGTTGTTGCGCCGCAGTTTTATCACCGTGAAGGATCACCGGAATACGGTTACGACGACTTCGGACCAGTAATGCAGACCATGATGACGCTTACCAAAGAGGGCATCACTAACGACCTGACAGCGACCATTGATTTTCTGAACTCACTTGGTTACACGACGCCAAACATTGGCATCGTCGGATACTGCATGGGTGGCATTGTCACCTTCTACGCAGCATCACTTGGCCTCGTTGGCGCAGCCGCTAGTTACTACGGCAGCGGCATTGCCAATGGTCGCTTTGGACTTGACCCACTACTTGAACTTGCACCACAACTGAAGTGTCCATGGATTGGGTTCTTTGGAGACCTCGACAAGGGAATTCCTGTTGAAGAAGTTGAGCAGCTAAGAGAAGCAACATCAAAGCTTTCAGTATCAACTGAAATAACGAGGTACGCAGATGCTGGGCACGGGTTCAATTCAGACCCAAGAGCTGACTACAACCCAGAGGCGGCAAAAGACGCTTACGCCAAAACACTAAAATTATTTGCGGAGAAACTTACCGACAAATAATTAGCTGCGCGGAACGTCTTTCCAAGCAACGTCTTTGTCGTTACGTGGTTCACCCGCGAGACCAAGAACACGCTCACCAATGATGTTGCGCATGACTTCACTCGTTCCACCCTCAATTGAGTTTGCACGCATACGAATGAATGCCTTACGCATGTCACCGCCATGCATGGCAGAACCCTTTGGACGAACCATTGGATAGTTGTTCTCATAGAGCATTCCTTCAGCACCCATGAGGTTCACACACAGCTCACTGGTGCGCTGATTCTCTTCAGCGAACGCCAGCTTCGCAACTGAACCCTCTGGTCCAGGAGTGCCGGCCTTTCGAAGGTCACTGGCACGCCAGTTAGTTAGGCGGCCAACTTCATTTCGAACCCACGCCTGCATCAACTCAGAACGAACTGAGTGTGCGTAGGAATCGTCACGACCACTCCACTTCTGCTTCCAAATCTTCACCGCTTCACCAATGAGGCCAGATCCACGTGGAGGAATAGTTCCACCAATAGATACACGCTCGTTCATGAGGGTCGTGATTGATACTCCCCAACCTTCTCCAACGTCACCGAGTCGCTCAGAGTCTGGGATGCGTACTTCATTGAAGAAAACTTCGTTGAACTCAGCTTCGCCAGTTGCTTGGAAAAGTGGTCGAACATCTACACCAGGGCCGTGCATGTCAACGAGGAATGCAGTGATTCCCTTGTGCTTAATTACGTCTGGATTGCTACGTGCAATGAGGAGCCCCATGTGCGCATTGTGCGCAAGTGTTGTCCAGACCTTCTGTCCGTTAATAACCCATTCGTCACCGTCGCGCTCAGCACGTGTACCGAGTGTTGCTACGTCAGATCCTGCACCAGGTTCTGAAAAGAGCTGGCACCAGATTTCTTCCCCCGTAAAGAGTGGGCGAAGGTAGCGATTTTGCTGCTCTTCCGTTCCGTGAATAACAATCGTTGGAGCGCACATTCCATAACCAATAACATTTGGACCCGCAGCAGATGGAGCGTGCAGTTCTGTGAGCTTACGTAGCGCGTAAAGCTGATCAGTTGGGCTGCCGTCGAGTCCTCCCTTTCCTTTAGGAAAGTGCACCCATGCAAGACCACGGTCGAACTGCGCTCCAAGAAACGTTACGGGATCAGTCGACGTTGGTGGAAAATCGGTCACCAGTTCTTTAATGAGTACG
>CAIKFN010000111.1 GCA_903826715.1 uncultured Actinomycetes bacterium | reverse complement strand
CGCTCCTGCTGCTGCTAAATCTGGACACAGTGGAACTGCCATGGCACTTGCCCCTCTTGGCGTGATGCTGTTCTCACGAGTACTTAGACACGATCCGACGGACGCAAAGTGGAGTGACCGTGACCGGTTCATTTTGTCGTGTGGTCACGCGTCAATGTTGCAGTACGGACTCGCTCACTCGTTTGGTTATGACGTACAAATCGAAGACATAAAAGCATTTCGTCAACCACACTCTCGCACCCCCGGACACCCGGAAAATGGCGTCACCGACACTGTTGAAGTAACAACTGGACCACTCGGTCAGGGCATTGCAAACGGTGTGGGTATGGCTATTGCAGAACGAATCTTGGGATCTGACTACGGCACTGACTTTGTTGATCACCGCACGTGGGTAATTGCTGGAGATGGATGCCTCGAAGAAGGAATTAGCCACGAAGCAGCGTCACTCGCTGGCTCACTTGGTCTCGACAAACTCACTGTTTTCTACGACGACAACCACATCACTATTGATGGTCCAACTGAAATTGCAATGCGTGACGATGCACCAGCACGTTTTGCTTCATACGGATGGCACGTGATTAATGTTGGTGAAAAAGCTAACGACCTCGATGCTCTCGAGGCTGCAACTCGTGCTGCGATTGCAGAAACTTCACGTCCTACACTTATTGTTGTTCGCTCGCACATTGGATATCCATCACCAGCAATGATGGACAAGCGTGATGCCCACGGATCAATATTTAGCGCTGATGTGATTAGTGAAGCCAAAGCACTATTAGGAGTTCCTAACGAAGCGTTCCACGTTGACTCAGAGCTTCCTTCGCAGATGGTCGCGGCACTCGAAACAAATCGTGCACTTCGCGCAGCGTGGGACGCACGAATCGCAGCAAGCGGCGAAAAAGGAATTGCATTCCTAGAGCAACTTAAAACAAACGGTGCTGGAGTTTTTGCTACTAAGCCTGAGTTGTATGAAGGTGGCACCAACGTTGCAACAAGAAAAGCCATGCAGCGCGCCATGGACGTCTTTGCGCACCAGACCAAGGGTCTCACTGCTGGTTCCGCCGACTTAACTGACAACACTGGAGTTCTACTTAACGCATCATCAGCTCAGTCGCATGACAATCCTGGCGGCCGCCAGATCTATTACGGCATTCGTGAATTCGCAATGGGCGCAGTGATGGTGGGCCAAGCACTACACGGTGGGATACGTCCGCTCGGATCAACGTTCTTTGTCTTTAGTGACTACGTGCGACCTGCAATTCGACTCTCCGCATTAAGTCACGCTGGAGTTATGTACGTCTTTACGCACGACTCCGTTGGCGTTGGCGAAGATGGTCCTACTCACCAACCGGTTGAACACTTAATGGCGCTTCGTGTCATGCCAACAATTCACGTTGTACGACCGTCTGATGCAAACGAGACACTAAACCTCGTCGAGCACTACCTCAGTGATAAGAAGCCAGTTGTAACGGCCCTGATCCTTTCTCGACAAGACATGCCAGTGCTTGGTGGCGATGATGCAACAGCGTCAGCTCGCGGAGCGAGAAATGGTGGCTACGTACTTCGTGAACGCGATGACGCGGTCTTTACCCTTGTTGCTACGGGATCTGAGGTCGCGCACTGTCTAAAGGCCCAAGAAGATCTACTCGCCAAGGGAATCTCAACTCGAGTAGTCGCACTACCTTGCTGGACCTGTTTTGAAGAGCAATCAGCTGACTACAAGAAGTCCGTACTTCGCCGCTCAATTCCATCAGTTTCACTTGAGGCCGGAGCGACTCTCGGATGGGCTAAGTATGTAGATGAAGCAATTGGCATTGACACCTTTGGAATCTCAGCACCTGGCTCCTATGTGTTTGATTACTTCAACATCAACGCACAAACAGTTGTTTCACACGTCGAGAGAGTTCTTGGAGAAAAAAAGTGACCACACTGAATTCACTGTTTGACGACTACGGACAGAGCCCTTGGATTGACAACATCCGCAGGGACTGGCTTAATGACGGCACGCTCGCGCGTTTAGTTGAACAAGGTGTTCGCGGTGTTACCTCTAACCCAGCAATTTTCGCTAAAGCATTTGCGACAAGCTCCGCCTACGACGAGTTTCTTACTGGAGTAAAGTGCAAGGATGTTGAAGAGTTGTTTGAAGAGCTCGCAGTAGTTGATGTTCGAGACGCGTGTGATGTTCTGATGGGAGTCCATGATTCTTCGTGTACAGACTTTTACGCTAAAAAGCGTCGTTACTGCGATGGATACGTATCACTCGAGGTATCTCCTCGCCTAGCTCGTGACACCGCCGGAACAATTGCTGCTGCACTGAAACTAAATAGTGCAGTTGGACGCAGCAACGTGATGATCAAGATTCCTGCAACCAATGAAGGCATCCCAGCGATTACACAAGTTCTTGGTGCCGGGATAAATGTCAACGTAACCCTCATCTTCTCAGTTGAGCGTTATTCAGAGGTGCTCGACGCCTGGATGGATGGAATCGAATTGGCTAAGAAGAACGGACACAATCCTTCATCAATTGGAAGTGTTGCTTCATTCTTTGTTTCACGAGTTGACGCTGCTGTTGATGCTCTTCTTCTCGAAGGTGATTCCCGCCGAGGCACAACCGCCAATGCTCAAGTTGCAGCGGCCTACGCCCTCTACTTGGAGCGGATCAATGGATCTCGAGCAAAGGCGCTCATTGCAGATGGCGCCCAGGTGCAGCGCCCCCTTTGGGCGTCAACCGCAATAAAGAACCCTACGTACTACGACCTTCTTTACGTTGACTCGATTGTTGCTGACGAGACGGTGAATACGATGCCCGATCCAACACTCGAAGGCGTTCTCGACCATGGGAACTTTTCGTCTTCACTGCTACTCAACGCTGCGAGCATCGTTAAGACCTCGTCGCTTCTTTTTGAACTGCCAAGTGAGATTTCGCTTAGTTCTATTACTCACAAACTTGAGGCTGATGGTGTTCAGAGTTTTATTGACTCATACGCTGATCTCTTGAAAACAGTTGCCGACAAAGTCAACGGCTAGCTGATGTCGAATTCGGAAATCATTCAACGGATTCTGAAGGGAGATCCTTCGCTTTTTGAAGGATCAACTGCTAAGAATTCTCTTGGATGGCTTCGTCACCCTGAAACGTATTTAGGAAGATGGCTTGATGACATTGCAGCGAAACTTCCGCGTCGTTATTCCAAGACAATCCTCCTCGGTGTAGGTGGTTCTGCGGGGCCTGGTCTCTTTTTTGCCGAAGCTTCAGGCTCAAGTGCCCTAAGTGTTCTAGATACTTCAAATCCAGATTCAATTTCATCGACTGATTTCTCTAATGCCACTGTCATCGCTGCTTCAAAATCAGGAAATACCATTGAGACCCTCAGCCTTCTTTCCTTCGCGCTTGCTAATGGACTCAAGGTCGAAGACCTCATTGTCATTACTGATAAGGGAACCACTTTCTCGAAGTATGCCAACGATCTAGGTTGCCTCGTCATTGACGGTGATGAAAATACTGGTGGAAGATTTTCTGCTCTTTCACCATTTGGATTAATCCCGGCCCTCTACGCCGGATGGACCCCCGAATCACTACGAAGCGCACTATCTGACTCGTATGTAAATGAATCAGTTGTCACAAAAGCTGTAGCCGAGGCAGCGATTCACGCTGCTGACGTCAACTTCGGTCATGCGTATTTTCAGCTTCAAGCTGACCCAATAATTTCTGGTGGTGCAATGTGGCTCGAGCAATTAGTTGCAGAAACTACTGGCAAGCAGGACCGAGGTTTTATTCCAGTCTTCGAATCAGAGTCAAACAAGTACTCAGTATCTGAGATTCAACATTTCCATCTCGTGGCATCACTTCTCGCATGGCATCTTGGCGTTGATCCTTTCAATCAACCCAACGTTGAAGCAGTCAAAACAGCTTTTGTGAAACTTCTCGAATCTGATGTTCCTTGGACTTCGCAACCAGTGAACTACGAAGAAATGCAACATAATCTTCGTTCAGCAACGTATCGAACGTTGCAGGTCTATGGACCCTTAAACATTGGTAACGAGCTATGTCACCTTCAATCAAGGATTCAAAACTCCTACGGAAGAACCACCGCAAACTTCGGCCCTCGTTATCTGCACTCGACTGGTCAGCTTCACAAAGGTGGACCGAAGAATGTAGCTGCGTTGCAGATTGTCATTCGTCCGAAATCAAAGCCCATTGCGATACCTGGAAAGACGTATTCCTTCCATGACCTGCACATGGCTCAAGCAACAAGTGACTTTCAAACAATGATTAGTTGTGGTCGACATGTATCTCAACTGATTGTTGATGATTTAGATGAAGTTGCTGAAGTTCTAGGTCTTTAGTCCTAGGATGCTCGCATGACAATTACTCGAGGGTTTAACAACCAGCACTTCATCTTGGAGACAGGCGAATCACTCTCTTCTGACGCCTTTGCGAAAGCACGTAGGCGTCATGGATACATAGTCACTTACTCCCCAAAGGTATTCATACCTTTAACGAAGTTGTGTCGTGATCGATGCGGCTACTGCACGTTTGCTCAGGCTCCAGCGCACGTGGCATCTCCGTACATGTCACTGGAAGAAGTTTTAGAAGTTGCGGTTGCTGGAAAAGCTGCAGGATGCACCGAAGCACTCTTCACGCTCGGCGAACGTCCAGAACTTCGTTACGACGAAGCAGCAAAGTGGCTCGCTGCACGTGGATACCAGTCAACTGTTGACTACGTCGCAGCTGCTGCAAAGGCAGTGCTCGACGAAACCGGACTTCTCCCTCACGCCAACGCCGGTGCACTGTATTTCTCCGAGTTAGAACAACTTCGTGAAGTTTCTGCTTCACAGGGAATGATGCTTGAGTCACT
>CAIKFN010000110.1 GCA_903826715.1 uncultured Actinomycetes bacterium | reverse complement strand
TGCCTGATCGTCCAGAAATTCGTGGAATGATCGCACGCGTGCCACACCTTGTAAAAGTAGAAGAGGTCAACTAATGAAGTTGCACGATCTCAAATCACCTGAAGGCTCAACACACCGCAAGCGTATTGTCGGTCGTGGTATTGCTGGTAAGGGCGGTAAGACTGCCGGACGTGGAACCAAGGGACAAAAGGCTCGTCGCCAGATTCCTGCAGGTTTCGAAGGTGGACAGCTTCCGCTGCTCCAGCGCATTCCTAAGTTGAAGGGTTTTACGAACCCCTTCCGCGTTGAGTACACCCCTGTAAACCTTGACACCCTCACCGTGCTTGGTGTTAGTGACGTCACCTTCGAGGTGCTTGTAGCTAACGGCCTTTGCAAGAAGAAGGACTTCGTCAAAATTCTCGGACGTGGAACTCTTGGCACCAAGATGAACGTTTCTGCACACGCTTTCTCAAAGTCAGCTCAGGCTGCGATTGAAGCTAGTGGTGGGACTGCAACAGTGATTGCTCTTCCATTCGCAGTTCGTCCACCAGCCGCAGGCAACCAGCACCAGAACCGCTAAGGCGAAGACGTGTTTAGACGACTCGGGAATATTTTTAGGGTTCCAGACCTTCGTAATAAGGTTTTGTTCACCGTTGCAATCATCTGCCTCTACCAATTGGGAGCAAACCTTCCAATCCCTGGTGTTAGCTGGACGCAAGTTCAACTGCTCCAGTCAAAGGCTGGCGCCAGCGGTGTTCTTGGGTTCCTAAACCTTTTCTCGGGTGGTGCACTAACTCGTCTGGCTGTATTCGGACTTGGAATTATGCCGTACATTACGAGCTCAATCGTTGTGCAGTTACTCACCACTGTTATCCCGAAGCTCGGGCAGTGGCGTGATGAAGGCGCACTTGGTCAAAAGAAAATTACGCAAGCAACTAGGTATCTGACCATTGGTCTTGCCCTACTGCAGTCAACTGGACTTATCTACGCGTTCCACGGTCACGACCAGGCATTGCTCGGATTCACCATTGACCTCATCCCTAAGTTCAACTTGGCCCTAGGCCTATTCATGGTTGCCATCATGACCGCAGGAACTGCATTCGTTATGTGGCTCGCTGAACTCATTACCCAGCGTGGTATTGGCCAGGGAATGTCGCTACTTATTTTCGCAAACGTTGTAGCGGGTCTGCCATCTGGTGGCGTTGCCGTGTGGAACGAAGGCGGGCCAATCAAGTTCTTCACAATTCTTGCGATCTCGATTATCTTGCTCGTGATTATTGTCTACGTTGACCAAGGCCAGCGTCGCATCCCGGTAACGTTTGCTCGTCGTGTTGTAGGCCGCAAGGAAATGGGTGGTAACTCCACCTACATTCCTCTTAAGGTCAACCAGTCGGGTGTTATCCCAATCATCTTTGCTTCTTCGGTGCTCTACATTCCAGTTCTACTGTCGAACATTGTGCCTTGGTCAAGTTTCCAGCACTTCGTCACAAACTCACTGCACCCAACGAGCTTCTTCTACATTGCTGCTGACTTTATTCTTATTCTTGGTTTCACGTTCTTCTACGTGTACATTGCCTTTGAGCCTCATCAGCAGGCTGAAATGCTGCGCCAGCAAGGTGGCTTCGTTCCAGGAATTCGTCCGGGTCTTCCAACTGAGAAGTACTTCGCCAAGATGCTTTCACGCATCACGGTTGTTGGAGCACTCTTCTTGGCATCAGTTGCCGTAGTTCCAAGCATCTTGATGGCCATGTGGAACATCAACAAGTTCCCGTACTACGGAACAACTCTTCTTATTGCTGTGGGTGTTGCACTGCAGACTATGCAGCAGATTGACTCACAACTCATGATGCGTAACTACGAAGGCTTCTTGAAGAAGTAGCCATGTCGGCACGTTTAAATCTTGTAGTACTTGGCAAGCAAGGCGCGGGCAAGGGCACCCAGTGTAAGCGCCTCGTTGATGACTACGCAATCCCTCAAATCTCTACTGGTGACATCCTTCGTGCCGCAGTAAAGGCCGGATCACCACTAGGCAAAGAAGTTTCAGGCGTTCTTGAATCTGGCGGACTTGTTTCGGATGAACTTGTTAACAAGCTTGTACTTGACCGCATGAATCAAGACGACGCCAAGCGTGGCGCACTCTTTGATGGATTTCCTCGCACTCTTAATCAAGCAGAAGCACTCGATGCGCTGCTTGGTGATGATGGGGTAAAACTTGTTCTTAACCTTGACGTATCAACTGACCTTGTAACCGAGCGGCTCAGTTCACGTCGGGTGTGCCAAGAATGTGGCACTATCTATCGCGACTCAGACATTGAAGCGATTTCTGGCACGTGTGAAAAGTGTGGTGGTGACGTCATCCAGCGCGCTGACGACCAGCCTGAAGCCATTCGCAAGCGTCTCGATCTCTACGAGCGTGACACTGCGCCACTACTAGCGTTCTACGAAAAACGCGGACTACTAGTAACGGTTAATGGCGATCAGACTCCAGAGCAAGTTACGACTGCTATCAGACAAGTTGTCTCGGAGCGAGGACTCGCGTGAGACGTTCAGCTGATGAGCTGAACAAAATGCGCAAGGCCGGCAAAGTTGTCGCCGAAATGCACGAAGCAACGAGAGCCGCTGTAAAGCCTGGCGTTACGTTGCTGCAATTAAATGAAATCGCCGCAGAAGTTATTGCTAAGCGTGGCGCACGTTCAAACTTTCTTAACTACCACGGTTTTCCTGCAGTTATTTGCACGAGCCCGAACAACATGATTGTTCACGGTATCCCTGACGACACCAAGCTTCGAGAAGGCGACATCATCTCTATTGACTGTGGCGCAATCATCGAGGGATATCACGGTGATGCTGCGTACACAATGGGTGTTGGAGAAATTAGTCCAGTTGCAAAGAAGCTCATTGAAATTACTGAGCGATCAATGTGGGCCGGTATTGAACAACTAAAAGCCGGGAACCGTCTGCACGAAGTTGGTCGCGCGGTGCAAAATGTTGCAGAAGCTGCTGGATTTTCTGTTGTGCGTGAATACGTAGGCCACGCCATTGGAACTGCAATGCACGAACAGCCCCAAGTGCCTAACTACTGGCCGGGATCAGGTGGACCCACACTAAAGACTGGCATGGTGTTTGCCATTGAACCAATGATCAACGTTGGAACAGCTGACACGTACGTGCTCGATGACGGTTGGGGAGTAATGACCCAAGACGGTGAACTCTCTGCGCACTTCGAACACACCATTGCCGTTACCGACAATGGACCAGAAGTCTTTACCGTTCTCTAGAGCTCGTCACTGCGGCGCTGGCTAACGAGCGCAATTTCAGTTCGATTTGTAAGCCCTAATTTGTCAAGAATCATCGAGACATAATTTCTGACCGTGTTCTGAGACAAGTTAATAGTTTCCGCTATTTCTTTATTACTCATTCCCTCCGCCAGAAGCTCAAATACTCGTAGCTCTTGGGCGTTCAATTGCTGAACTCGGAAATTTTCTTGGGCCCGGCGGTTTTCTCGCATCTGTAGGTGTTCGAGGTCGCTCTGGGTGAGAACGTGGGGGATGAGACTGTTTATTACCGCCGTGAGCTCGATGTCAACAGTTCGAAGCTGGTCCTTGGTGGCATTTGAGGCGACGTTTTCAAAGGCAATATCCAGTGCCGCGCGGGCCTTTGCGAGGTGACTCAGCACGGAATCAAGGTATTCACGCTCGGCCCGTTCTGGGGAGTGGGGGTTGAGTAAGGGCATAGCCCCACCCTCCCACGTCCTGGCCCCAGTAGGTGGGCAGGGCAAAACCCGGGAATTTAGGCCTGCTTTTGCGTTTTTCTGAAAATTCGGTAGAATAGTCAGCCGACCTCTTAAGAAGTACACGAGGTCAAACACGAGGAAGTTTTTGCTTCTTCGTGCCCCGCATTCACGTAACAAGGAGAAAGAACCTGA
>CAIKFN010000109.1 GCA_903826715.1 uncultured Actinomycetes bacterium | reverse complement strand
TCACTGGCATTTTCAATACTCACGACCTCTATCTTGCCCCAGAGCCGTAACATGGTGAAAGTCGGCTATTTGCTTAGGAGCAGTAATGGATATTCGTATTGGCATTGTTCAGTCCATGAAGGAACTCGAACTCTCTCTTCCAGAAGAGATGAAGCAAAAAGACGTTATTAAAGAGGTCGAAGCCATCATTGGTACCGACAAGGTTTTGTGGCTCACAGACAAAAAGGGACGCCGCGTTGGTGTGCCTGCAGAACGAATTGCCTACGTAGAAATCGGTAGCGGCGCCACTGAGCGCGCCGTTGGTTTCGGCACGGCCTGATCTAGCGACACGTGCTCGACTATCACCTTCACCTCTGGCCACACTCAGAGTCATCGGTCTGGTACAAACTCGACCAGATTGCTGACTACTGCGAGCAGGCAGCCAGTGAAGGCGTTAATGAACTCGCACTAACTGAACACTCCAATCGCTTCGTCGACGTGATGAACATCGTTGGTCCGTTCTGGGAAAAATCTGGACATGAGCCAACGTCAAAAGAAATGGCGAAGTATTTCGACTGGCATTCACGTAACTCTCTCGAGCAGTACGTCGAGCTCGCGCAAAAAGCGAAAGACGAAGGGCTACCAGTAAAAATCGGACTCGAAGTTGACTACTACCGCGGAAAGATGGACGAAGTAACAAGTCTCTTGTCGCAGTATCCCTTCGACGTGCTGATTGGTTCAGTGCACTGGATGGGGACGTGGGAGTTTGACGACATTGACAACCCCGTCAACATGCACGAATGGGACGTGCGAGACATCGACGCGTGCTGGCTTGAGTACTCACGTGCAATCGAAGAGTTGAGCGCTACAAAAGCAGTTGACGTACTCGCGCACATTGACCTCGTAAAGGTTGCTGGCTTCTACGCAGAGAATCCCGCGCTCTACTGGGACATGATGTCGAACGCTGCCGGTAAAGCCGACATCTCGGTGGAGCTTTCATCAGCTGGATGGTTTAAGCCAGTAGGCGAGCAGTACCCAGCAGAAGGACTACTTGACCGCCTCGTCGTTCAGGGCGTCACCTTTACAACCGCGAGCGATGCTCACCGTTTAGAAAAAGTGAGTGCACGAGCAGGTGACCTGGCAACGTTGCTTGAAGCTCGTGGCATTCACGAACTCGCAAGTTATGAAGGTCGCAGTCGCACCATGGTTCCGCTCAGGTCTATGTAATGGCCACGCTCTTCGAACTCGCAGGACTGCACACCACCCTTCCAGAGGCGACTGTTGATCATCTGCTTCGACTCACTGCTTCATGGTCGCTACTTTCTGACCTTTCGTTTTCTGACATGTTGATCTTCACGAAAGTTATTGATCCAAAGTCTAGTGCTGACGAATATGTAGTTCTTGGTCAGATGCGACCAAACAACCGCTCAACACTTATTGGTGACGACCTCCTTGGGCGAAAGCGCGCAGCAGGCGACGTGCCGCTCGTCAAGCTCGCCTTTGAAAGTGGCACAAGAGTTGTTGGAGAAGTTTCGCTCGATGGCTTTGATGACCAGATCCCTGTCTGGTGCATCCCTGTTCGCCACGGTGGACAAGTTGTTGGAGTCTTACAACGCTTGCAGGGTCCACTTCGTGGACCTGCGTCGCTCTATGAACAGGCGTATCTTTCAATTTTCGAACGACTTTGCGACATGGTGGCAGACGGAGCATTCCCATTTAGAGAAGAAGACGTCGCGGGTGCTGGTATGCCACGTATTGGAGACGGAATCATCTTGGTTGACGGCGAAGGTCGCTTAGAGTTCGCAACACCTAATGCCACGAATGCGCTACACCGACTCGGTGTGTATGCATCAGTGGAAGGTCGCACCCTTCGTGAACTTGGCCTAAAGGCGAAAGCTCTTGAGCGCTCGCTCGAACACGCAATTCCTGCACTAGAAGAAATTGACCGTGGTCACGACATTGCAATTGTGTTGCACAGCATTCCACTGCTCGATCACGGGACCGTAACTGGCGTGATGACGCTGGTTCGAGATGTATCAGATCTTCGCCAACTTAACCGTGTGGTGCTTAATAAAGAAGCAGCGGTACGAGAAGTCCACCACCGTGTGAAAAACAACCTGCAGACTATTTCTTCACTTCTTCGCCTCCAGGCTCGTCGCACCGAAAGTGACGAGACAAGAGTTGCTCTTCACGAAGCAGAGCGTCGCGTTCGCTCAATCGCTGTGGTGCACGAAGTACTTTCACGTGAACCAGGCGAAGAAGTGGTCTTTGACGAAATTGTTCGCTCAATTGTTTTGCTGGTCGAAGACACCGCCCTCGCGTTCCACCCAGTCGAAATTGTCGTCAACGGTGAACTTGGAACTCTCCCCACTGACCTCGCAACACCACTCGCAGTGGCACTTGCAGAGTTACTCACCAATGCTGTGGAGCACGCGTTCACTGAATTTGGTCCTAATGAGGACGTTTCAGGCATTGTGACACTGCACCTATTTATTGACGGTGCGAACGCGGTTGCTGAAATTCGTGATAATGGTCGAGGACTCGGAGCCGATTTCACTTTGGATGTGCCAACGAGTCTGGGACTCTCAATTGTGCGTGACTTAGTGCGTGCACAATTACATGGTTCAATAGAGATGACGTCAGTTCCCCAAGATCAGGGTGGTGGAACGTTCGTTCGAGTTACGGTCCCTACGACCGAGCGAGATTAAGCCTGAGCTTGACGACGGCGAGCGGCGAGCCACTGCTTGCGAAGCTTGCGGCGCTCGTCTTCCGTAGTTCCACCCCAAACGCCAGATTCCTGGTTTGTTGCTAGAGCAAACTCAAGGCAGGCTTTTTGTGCATCACAGTTGTCACAAACGCGTTTTGCTGATTCGATCTGGTCAGTTGCCATTCCAGTAGTGCCCACAGGGAAGAAAAGCTCAGGTTCAGTGTCACGGCATGCAGCGTCACTGCGCCAGTCGGCGTCGTCCCAGGCGTGTGTGCGGTTCCAGATCAACGACATGAGTAATCCTTTGTTTTGCTTGAATTGCTTGGCTTTAATGCAAAGTGCTCAAGCGAAGGGATTTAAATTTTACTTTCCCCATGGCCTAAAAACAAGGGGTGATTTGTTTTTATTCGAAAACACCCTCAGCGACCTGGCAAACTCTTTGAATGCCTGAGATTTTTGCCCACCGCG
>CAIKFN010000108.1 GCA_903826715.1 uncultured Actinomycetes bacterium | reverse complement strand
CACGAATTCATTGTTGCCTTCAATAACCCAGTATCCAACGGGGGTCTTGATGCTTGAGCGAAACATTTCCACGCCACAGTTCTACACGGTGTACCGTCACCTCTATGGAAACTCTCATTGCAAAGAATGGCGACGTAGATCTATTTGTTCGAGTTGAGGGTGAAGGCCCGACGCTCATTATGTTGCACGGTTGGCCCGACACCGGGTCTATGTGGCGAGAGCTGAACCCACTGCTGGTTGCAGCTGGGTACCGCGTTGTTACCCCCGACCTTCGTGGTTGCGGACAGAGCTCTAAGCCCGGCGAAGTCGAGAAGTACCGACTCAATGAACTCGTTGCTGACGTTGCGTGTATTGCTGACGCAGTTGGTGCAGAAACGTTCACGGTCATTGGACACGACTGGGGCGCGGCACTGGCGTGGGCGGTGGCGTTGTTCTTGCCCGACCGTGTTGAAAAGAACGTTGTCTTGGCTGTTGGTCACCCAGTTGCATTTAGAAAAGGTGGCATTAAGCAGCAGCAAAAGAGCTGGTACATGCTTGTCTTTATCAACGACGACCTCGGAACACAGTTCTTGCGTCACAATAACTACGAGGCAATGACCGAATTCCTCGGTCACCCATGGCCTGAAGAGACTATTGCCGAGCTCGAGCGTGATGGTCAGATCGTCAGCCACTTCAACTGGTACAAAGCAAACATCACCGCTGACGGCTTCATGCGTGAACCACTCGTACTCCCTCCAATCCAGGCCCCAAGCCTTGGCATGTGGTCGGCTAATGACTGGGCGCTGCTCGAAGAGCAAATGGAAACTTCAGGGGAGTTCTGTGCCAATGGCTTTACCTACGTGCGCCTGAGTGAGTCTGGGCACTGGAGTGCTGTGACCGCCCCAAATGAAGTTGCTGGCCACATTCTTGAATTCCTAGCCAAATAGCCACGCCGGTGCCTGATTTAGGCTCCAACCTGATAGAACTACATAATGAAAATTGCGCTATTCAAAGAGTCACGGGCCGGGGAGACGCGCGTTGCGTTAACACCCGACGCTGTAAAAACTCTCGTCACCGATGGGTGGGAAGTTTTGGTCCAGCGAGGTGCTGGTGCCAAGGCCCACTTCACTGATGAGGCCTACCAAGCAGTCGGAGCATCGATTAGCGATGCGCCGTCAGGTGACGTCAATCTTCGAGTAAATCCACCAACCGCCAGCGAAGCCTCAGCGCTACCCGACGGGTCAACACACCTTTCATTCCTTTCGCCTCTTCTAGCAATAGACATCGTGAAGATTCTGAACGACAAGAAAGTGACCACGCTTTCGTTTGACCTACTGCCACGAATTTCTCGTGCGCAGTACATGGACGCACTTTCCTCACAGGCAACAGTCTCTGGGTACCGTGCCGCACTCGCTGGTGCATCACACTTTGACCGCTTCTTGCCACTGCTCACTACTGCTGCTGGAACAATTCGTCCGGCAAAAGTTTTGGTTATGGGTGTTGGTGTTGCAGGGCTTCAGGCCATTGCTACTTCAAAGCGTCTCGGTGCCAAAGTGCGCGCCTACGACGTTCGCTCTGCTGCAAAAGAAGAAGCAGAGTCTGCCGGTGCTGTATTCGTGAAGCTCACCGTGACTGCAGACGCAGCTGGTGGCTACGCACGTGAACTCACCGATGACGAGCGAAGCGAACAACAAAAGCAGTTACTCAGTGAAGTTGCGAACTCTGACATTGTTATTACAACAGCAGCAGTCCCAGGTCGCAAGGCTCCAATTCTGCTGACCCAAGCAATGGTCGAAGCAATGGCCGAGGGATCACTCGTTATTGACATGGCCGCAGACGGTGGCGGTAACTGTGAACTCACTAAGGCCGGAGAGACTGTTGTTCACAATGGTGTCAGCGTTGTTGGACTTACTAACCCACCCGCCGAAATGGGTGCGTCAGCAAGTTTCATGTTTGCTAACAATGTCTTGAAGCTCCTCGCACTCTTTGGTGCGAAGGGTCAACTAAACCCTGACTGGAATGACCCCGTAGTAATAGGTGTCACTGTTTCACGTAGTGGGCAGGTCAACCACGCTCCAACCGCACAAGCCCTGGGCGTTGCTCACGTAGCAATCGTCCCCGAAGAAGTAAAGGAAAATGCCTAATGGGTAACGTTCTTCTCCAATATGCAACAGTCCTCGTACTGGCGATCTTCGTCGGTATTGAAGTTGTTGCCAAGATTCCAGCAATCTTGCACACGCCACTTATGAGTGGATCAAACGCCATTCACGGAGTAATCCTCGTTGGTTCAATGCTCATCCTCGGAAACGCAGCGACCAACCTCGAAGAAGTACTTGGTTTCCTTGCGGTGATTCTTGGAACACTCAACGTGGTTGGCGGATTTGTTGTTACTGACCGCATGCTTGAAATGTTTAAGCCTAAGAAGGCTGTTGTAAAAGAAAAGACTGAAGAGGTTGCCAAGTGAGTCGCGCAACCCTTATTGATCTTCTTTACCTCTTTTCAGCCACAACATTCTTGTTGGCGCTAAAGGGACTCGGTTCACCAAAGCGTGCACGCGTTGGTAACTTCACTGCAGCGTTCGGAATGCTTGTTGCTGTTGTTGCCACATTCTTTAAGCAGACTGATGGACACAACCTTCGCCACATTCCACTGATGATCCTTGGTATGGCCATTGGATTCATCATTGCTGTTCCGGCTGCACGTTTTGTGAAGATGACCGCAATGCCTCAACTCGTTGCCATCTTCAACGGTGTGGGTGGTGGAGCTGCTGCTCTCGTGTCACTGACTGAGTTCATTCACATCAAGTCAACGCACCCAGCAACGTACGTAACGCTTGAAGTACTTCTCGGTGTGTTGATTGGTACGTTCTCGTTCTCGGGTTCAGCTATTGCCTACATCAAGCTCCAAGAGCTCATAACGGGCCGTCCAATTACCTACCCAGGTCAGCAAATCATCAACGCACTCTTTGGTGTCGCGTCACTTGTGCTCATCATCACGATTCTCGTGAACGGTTCTGAAGGACTGCTCTGGATTTTGCTCGTCTTGGCGTTCATTCTTGGCGCTGCGTTCGTGCTCCCAATTGGTGGCGCTGACGTTCCGGTACTGATTTCACTGCTCAACTCATTCACTGGTCTTGCTGTTGCGGCATCTGGTTTCACACTGGGATCAAACCTGTTGATTGTGGCTGGAACACTCGTTGGTGCGTCTGGAATCTTCCTCACGAGGTTGATGTCTAAGGCCATGGGTCGTTCACTCAGCAACGTTCTCTTCTCGGCCTTCGGTTCCGTTGTCACGGCTTCAGGTGGCGAGGGTGGAGCTGACGCACGACCAGTTCGCTCAGGAACTCCTGAAGACATTGGAGTGCTCCTTGGCATTGCGTCAAGTGTTGTAATCATTCCTGGATACGGCCTTGCCGTGGCGCAGGGTCAGCACGTACTTCGCGAACTTGGTGAACTCCTTGAAGCTAAGGGCATTGAAGTTTCCTACGCCATTCACCCAGTGGCTGGACGTATGCCTGGGCACATGAACGTACTTCTCGCAGAAGCAAACGTTCCCTACGAACAGTTAAAGGAAATGGACGAAGCGAATTCGGAGCTAACAACTGCAGACGTGGCACTCGTTGTTGGTGCCAACGACACCGTCAACCCAGCTGCATCCGACGACAAGACCTCGCCAATTTATGGAATGCCGATTATTCACGCCGACTTGGCTGAGAATGTGGTGTTCTTGAAGCGTTCAATGCGTCCAGGATTTGCGGGAATCGAAAACGAACTTCTCTACAACCCTAAGACCACACTTGTGTTCGGTGACGCTAAAGACACCCTCACCAAAATGGTTGCAGCAGTTAAGGCTAACTAGTCAAGGGTGCTGCAAACAGCCCAAGGTTGTTTGCAGCACTACTTAGCCTGTTGTCGTAGGTTGCAAAAATACATTCATCGTCACCCACAGTTTCAGCTGAAGCTAAATGCACTGCATCGTAACTACGAAGCGATAGTAATTCTGAAAGCTCTGATGCACGATGAAGAAGTGAGTGTGTTACCTGCACTTCCATAATTTTTTCGTAGAGCACTTCAAATAATTCTTTAGAGGACTCAAACTGATTTTTGTTAAGTCTCTTCGAGCGAAATGCTGCAGCTAACGCCGCTCTTGTTTCGACGTAGACAAGAACTGAAGAAATTGGTTCGTCAGTTGCGTTCCACAAAATAAGTGAGTGCTCAGAGGTTGCTTCGTCAATCAAGAGCGGCACGATTGCGGAAGTATCAAAATAGGTAATCAACGTCGTTGCTCGGAAATGAATTCACTTACAGTTGCACCGTCTTTAAGTTTGATTGGTTTTGGAATAAATTTTCCAGTTGATCGTGGAGGGCGAACCAAGCCTTGAGCAATCATCTCGTCGAGTTTGCGCACTTTCTTCACCGGAGTGACCATGGCGACTACCTTGCCTCGGTCGGTGATTGAGATCTCGTCGCCTTGCTGGACCTTTTCGAGGTATTCCTTCAGGTTTTGTCGAAACTCCGCTATTCCTACGTTCATATCTAAAATGTACACTACAAAGTCTTCAGAATGTACAGATTCTTTAATTAGTTGTTTTCCCATGCCACCCAACTGTCGTTGGGAATCGAGAATTTTATAAATTTAGGAAGAAAGCAGATTTAGCGTTGAGATGATCTCTTGGCTGAGCGTGTGCACGGACGTTGAATTCGAGTGCACCTGTGTTGGATTCGACGCACCCGCAATTACTGAGCTCACCTGTGGGTGGCTAAGCAACCATGAGAATGCGAGATCGAGAATTGAAATCTCTGCTTCGTCGGCGTAGTTAAGAAGTGCACCAGCCTTGGCTTCAATTGCTTGATTGAGCCAGTGCGCACTTCGCTCAGGGTTCGAATCCTTCATTGCCTTGAGCCGAGTTCCTTCAGGGAGCGGGGTGCCGGGGCGAATCTTTCCAGTGAGCCAGCCGTTAGCGAGTGGGTAGAAGGGCAAGAAGCCAATGCCGAGTTCTTCGCAAGCATCAAGGACTCCATCGCGCTCAGGAGCACGCTCTAGAAGTGAGTACTGATTTTGCACTGAAACAAATGAAGGACCATTGCCTGCGGCAATTTTTGCTTCACGAAGTTGGTCACCGGTGAAGTTCGAGCATCCAATTTCTCTGACCTTGCCCTGAGCCACAAGTTCCTGCATGGCACCAATGGTGTCGGCGATTGGCACGGTGGGGTCAGGGTAGTGGAGTTGGTAAAGATCAATGTAGTCAGTGCCGAGTCGCTTTAGAGAATCTTCACAGGCGCTTCGAACGTAATCAGGTTTCGCACCGAAGCGTTGTTCATCAATAGGCATTCCGAACTTTGACGCAATGATCACGTCAGCTCGCCGACTTCCGAGGGCTTGTCCGAGAAGAACTTCAGACTTAGTCCCGCCATAGATGTCGGCGGTGTCAAAGAAGTTGATGCCATTTTCAATTGCGCTGTCGACCACGGCCTTAGTGCCATCAAAGTCGAGTCGCATCCCGAAGTTATTACATCCAATACCTACTTCTGAAACCTGCAGAGATCCGATTGAGCGCTTTTTCATGGCCATCCTTTGTTGTCTGTCAGTACTGTACACAGGT
>CAIKFN010000107.1 GCA_903826715.1 uncultured Actinomycetes bacterium | reverse complement strand
AGACCGCGCTGCACTCGGCTGACGAAGTTCAGATCGGGAAATTCAAACTAGTCTTCTGGGAATCAAACTAACTATGAGTATCTCTAACGGCAAACTAAAAATTGGTGAGGTGCACGCTGAACTTCGCGAGCAGTTTCCCGACATCGAACTTTCCAAGCTTCGTTACTACGAGGACCGTGGACTTGTAGTTCCTTCTCGTTCTAAAAAGGGTTACCGTCTCTACTCTGAAAGAGACGTTGCTTGTCTTCGTGAAGCAATACGTTTGGCGCAGGAAGAATTCATTCCACTTCGCGTTATTCGCTTTCGCCTCATTGAGCAGGGTCTCTTAGATGACACTCCAGTAGCACCAGCACTTCGCCAAGTTGCACGTGCGAACCAGAGCAACATTGTTTCAATGTCGACTCCTGAGCGCACCGTACAGCCTCTTACACTTCTGCCAACACCTCAGGCTCCTCGCCACCCTGCAGTCTCTGGCGCAACGTCTAAGTACTACACACTTGCTGAGTTCACTAAGGCCACTGGTCTAGACGCTGAGTCAGTTAAGCAGCTGCAATCAGCGGGACTTATTTTCTCTGAGAACTTGTCTAATGATGTTGTCTTCACCGATGTAGATGTGCGCATTGGCTACTCACTCAGCGGACTTATTGACCGCGGCGTTGATGTTCGCATTCTTGGAGCGCTGCGTCGTGTTGTCGACCGTGAGGTTGGCGTTCTTGAAGACATTATTGCTTCTCAACCTTCTCTAAAGAGCGCCGACGGCGCTAGGGAAGTAGCGATTGAGTTGGCTGGAGAACTGGCACAACTTCGCGCTGCTCTGCACGAGCGCGCGCTTACTAAATTCCTAGGAAATTAACGACAAACATTTGTTGACTTTGCCGTCTAGGCTGGCATCATGATTGAAGTAGTTCTCCGAGCAGTTCGTGTCGACGTTGGATCGTCAACTCCACTTCTGCTGCTTGAAGAAGTTGGGCCAGGCAACAGAGTCCTTCCAATTTTCATCGGCGCTCCTGAAGCCGCTGCCATTGCCTACGCACTTCAAAAGGTTGAGACTCCTCGCCCCATGTCGCACGATCTTCTCGCCAACACCATCACTGCACTCGGTGGGCGAATTTTCAACGTGGAGATTATTTCTTTGATCGACAACACCTTCTTTGCGAACCTTCGAATTCTGAGGGACAACGTTGAAACTCTCGTTAGTGCTCGTCCATCTGACGCGGTGGCACTCGCCATGCGCGTAGGCGCTCCAATCCTCGTGAGCGATGAGCTCATGAACGCTGAAGGCAAGGTAATGCTGCTTGATGATGAGGTCGAAGCCGAAGAAGTGGCTCCAGTTGATGAAGCAGAGCTCGTTGCTGAACTTCGTGAATTTCTAGACCAAGTGAATCCCGAGGACTTCAATAAATGAGAAGGGGTCTGAAGTCCGTATTGATCTTTGTGGCATTCGCCGCGATCTATACGCTTTCTAGACACGGTGTTGTTGGTGGAAATTCATCAACAACTACGCAAGCACTGGCGAGCACTACAACTTCCCAAGTTGTTCCAACAGGTTCTGTATGCCAGGGGAGCGATTTTCACGCAGTCTTTAATCAAGGACAGGGCGCCGCTGGAACTATTTCATCGAGCATCACGCTGACTAAGACCACCACCGGCAACTGCACACTTAATGGATGGCCACTACTTATTTTGCAAGATAAGACTGGCTCAGTTCTAAAGAGCACACTTGTTGATGTTTCGACGAATGGCCCAATTCAGTTTCCAGACACTAGGGCTAATGAAGCTCCAAAAGATGTAAACCTTTCACAAAACAGCACAGCATCGTTCTCATTTGCCTACAGCGATGTTCCAGTTGGTTCACAGAAGACCTGTCCAGTTGCTTACGTTATTGGTGTGCAAATTCAAAAGGGCGGCTCAGTTGCGAGCGTCAACTCGACCTACGGCATTGGGCCTTGTAACAATGGCCAACTCTGGGTTAGCCCCTTCTATTAGACCTTTTTACGACTTTTTCTAGAGTTCACCGAGCCCTAGACTGACTCCGTGGGAATAATTAGCGTTGGCATCGATCACGAGCACTGCTCACTTGATTTTCTAGAAAAGGTCACCGTTCATCAAGATGAATGGGGCAAAGTCCTTCGCACGCTAATGAGCCACCGAAACATCTACGAAGCAGTCTTTGTTTCCACCTGTCTTCGAACTGAAGTCTTTGCAGTAATCGACCGCTTCCACGGTGCGGTTGATGAAATCACCGAAACCATTGCAGAAGCTACGCAGACTGACGCTGCACTCTTCGCTGACAAACTGACAATTCACTTCGACAAAGACGTCCCAAGTCACCTCTTCCAGGTTGCTTCTGGAATCAAGGCAATTATTCCTGGCGAATACGAAGTCTTGGGTCAAATTCGTCGCGCACTGGAATTCGCACAAATTGAACACACCAGCGGCACGGAACTCGATGAACTGTTCACTCGGGCAATTGCAACTGGTCGCAAAGTTCGCTCGACCACGAACATCGCAAAGGGCACAACTAGTTTCGCCCAGGCAGCCACGCAGCTCGCTGGCGAACAACATAAGGGTGCCCTTGACGGTGCGCAGGTGCTTGTCATTGGCGCTGGCCAATTGGCCTCAGGCGTTGTTAAGTCTCTACTCGCTAGTGAGAAGGGGATTGCCAAGCTAACTATTTGCAACCGCACTGCATTGAATGCTGAAGCGATCAGTAACGAACTTCAAGATGACCGCATCCATGTTGCAGCACTTGATCAGATCCCAGGTCTTTTAAAGACTGCGTCACTAGTCATTTCAGCTGTTGAGACACTTGAGCCGCTGATTAACAAAGATGCAGTCAGCTCCCTTACCCACGATGTTCTCATCATGGACCTCAGTGTTCCGCGCTCAGTTACTTCTGATGTTGAAGAAATTTCAACTATTCACCGCATTGACCTCGAGATCTTGAAGGACAAGGTTGACGCCGCGCTTTCTGGTCGCCAAGACGCAATGGCCGATGCCATGAAGATTGTTGAAGTTGAAACTGAGAAATACCTTGATGACCAGCGTGCTCGAGGAGCGGTAGAAATCATCCGCACGTTTAGAGACGACATGGACAAAATCATTGATGTTGAGATGCAAAAGCGTCTCCAGGACTTCTCAGACCTCAGCCCTGAGAACCGCGAAAAGGTCGAAGTACTCGTTCGCTCCATCGTCGCCAAGATTTCACACAAACCTACGGCTGTTCTAAAAGACACTGCAGGAACAGACCAGGGCGCACGACTCGCTGAGTCCATTAAAATACTGTTTGACCTTTAACTAAGTAGAGCAGAGCACGTGTCCAATAAAGAGTGGTTCGAAAGAGCCAAAGCAGTTATTCCCGGCGGAGTTGACTCACCAGTTCGCTCATTTAGCTCAGTTGGCGGAACTCCCTACACCGTTGTTTCTGGAAGTGGTGCCTACGTCACAGACGTTGAACGCAAAACCTATATTGACTACGTCCAGTCTTACGGAGCTTCAATCCTCGGGCACGCTCACCCAGACGTCGTTCGTGCTCTGCAAATTGGTGCAACCAGAGGAACAACGTTTGGTGCCCCGACGCAAGAAGAAGTGCTGCTCGCAGAAAAAATAGTTGGTCGCATTGACGGTCTAGAGCAGATTCGCTTTGTTTCTTCTGGTACTGAAGCAGTTATGAGTGCTGTACGCCTGGCACGTGGTTACACGAAGCGCTCCAAGATCTTGAAGTTCGATGGTTGCTACCACGGACACTCTGACGGACTACTCGTCGCTGGTGGCAGTGGGGTAGCCGAAATGGGCATTGCTGGTTCTGCTGGTGTGACCGAGGGTGCAATTGCTGACACCATGGTCGCTCCGTACAACGTCGTGCCACAGCTCGACGACTCAGTCGCCTGCGTCCTTGTAGAACCAGTGGCTGCGAACATGAACATTGTTGTGCCTAGCGAGGGATTCTTAAAGGGACTTCGTGCAGAGTGTGACCGTGTTGGGGCACTACTTATCTTCGATGAGGTAATCACAGGATTTCGTCTCACACATGGATCAGCACAAGAGTTCTTCGGAGTAAAGCCAGACATCTGGTGCTTCGGAAAGATTATTGGTGGAGGACTTCCAGTTGGAGCGTTCGGTGCTTCCAAGGAAATTCTCAGTGTGCTT
>CAIKFN010000106.1 GCA_903826715.1 uncultured Actinomycetes bacterium | reverse complement strand
GATTCGAATGCGCGTCCTGGGCGGTGACGACGATTTTTACGGTCGCCTACATAGGTAGCCATCAACTTTGAGCGGTCCCCCGCGTTCATTGCGCCAACGCGCTTCGAAGCTTCTTCTTGGGACATTGTGGAGTTCGCAAAGACAATCGCTTGGAGAATCTTTGCTTCACCGTCTTTGTCATATGCGGCCAGGCGAACATGTTCGCCTGGCTCAGCTTCAATGTCGCTCCACATAGAAGAAATGAGATCTTTTGTGGCACCCTTAGTTTCAGCAAGGTAAGTCGTCCACGCCACACCACGCTCGGCGATGTTTACTCGCTTCAAGAATGATGGAATAACTTTGACGAGTTCATCCATCATTAGTACTGAGTACTCGCGAACTTCTGGAAGCGGATGTGCACGCATTCGAAGCAGCAGTGATTCATAGGCTTGTCCCGATGCGTAAATTCCGAGATTTGATAGCGCACTGGCTGGAAGAAGTCCACGAACTGCGTCAAGCGCTTTAGCTCTAATGGCTTGACGGTAAACAAAGTCAGTGTCGTCTGCAGTCTTTGGAAACTTCTTAGTTAGCCACTCAACGAGTTGTGGGAGCAGTTCCGCATACGTATCGAACATGCGGTCCATTTCGCCAACGTAGCGAGCACCAAACGATGACATGGTCACGTCATGGTCTCGGTAGTAGCGGTAGTGACCATTGCTCAGGCGCTTGTCGTAGCCGAGGTAGCGAGTTGACTGCTCAAGGTAACTCATGAGCCTTCCCCACTCGAGAACTTTGGTGAGCACATTGCTTGCCTGTTCGCATGCGAGGTGAACTCCACCAAGCTGTGCAACAGAGTCATCTCCGTATTCAAAGAAGATCTTCTCGTAGAGGCTTTCAGCTTTATCAAGACCAATTGTTGCGTCAATGCCAATGTCACCGGTGAGGTCTAGGTCTCCAATGAACTCATCAAGAAACAATCTGCGAAGACTCTTCGTGCTGCGTGAGTATCGAGCGAATAAGGCGCCTTTAACAACCTCTGGAAGGTTTACAAGGGCAAAGACCGGTGACTCTAGATTCGTAAAATACCGACGAAGGATTGTTGCTTCTTCTTCTGTGAATTCTTCAACGGCGTAAGAGTGCATGGATAGAAAAGATTAGAGCGCAAAACTCCCTTAAGGGTGGACGCTAGAAGCCCCAGCAACCACGCTTCTGAGCACATAATCACGGGCTTCAGCGGCTACTTCAGCCACTGCCGTGAGGTCGCTCATTCGTGCCAACTGCTCACAGAGGTCTGCTACCTGTTTGGCATTTCTAACGAAGTCACCCGGAGAGGTCTGTCCAATTTCAGCGTCTGCGAGGTCAAGGACCACGCTGAGTGATGACCCTCGCGCCCAGGCCGTAATAGTCGTTGCAAATTTGCCGTCTGGTTCCTTGGTGTGTGGAACTTTGTATCGTTCTTCGACTTCTCTGATGAGTGCGTTGTTGGTCTGGATTTCATGAAGTCGATCAGTGATGTTTGCTCGACGCTCACTACCAAGTCGGTCATTGATGCTCTTCTTCTTGGTGGTTACGTTCTTGCCAGCGTGCGGTGCTCTCGTAGAGCGCTTTGACTCAAATACGAAACATGAGAGCAGTCCAGCGAGTTGCGCCGCCTCTAAGTCTTCGAAGACGCCACTGGTGATTGACTCGGCAATCAAAAGGTCACATTCGTGATAAATCGATCGAAGCAGTTGACCCTGCTTATTTAACTTCCATCCTTCGGCGTAACCAAGTTCCTCTAAAACCTTGTGGCGAGCAATCATCTGATCACCAAGAGGTCGTTTCGATGGTGTTGCACGGCGGTCCGTTTCGAACTGAGCGTATGAACACTGCACCACTTCAAGTGCTGTTTCGAACTCAAAGTGGTTGATGAGGTTTGATGTGAAGTTGTACGTAGGTCTAAATGATGAGTGCAGTTCCGAAGGTGGAGCCAAGGCCACCCTTCCAACATCATGGAACTCAACTTCATTGGTGAAGCAAACAATTGCGTGTCCTTCATCGTCAAGACCCCTTCGACCCGCGCGTCCAGTCATTTGAGAAAACTCTCCACTTGTAAGGAACTTGCGACCAGAGTCGGAGTACTTTGTGAACCTTTCAAGAGCTACCGAGCGTGCTGGCATGTTTATTCCAAGCGCTAAAGTTTCTGTCGCAAACACCACCGAGAGAAGTCCAGCTTCAAAACACATCTCCACTATTTCGCGAAAAGCTGGAACCATACCTGCGTGGTGAGCACTTATGCCACGACGTAGACAGTCAATAAATTCGTTATAGTCAAGCGCCTTCAGGTCATCTTCGCTGAAGTTGAGTAATCGGCTTTGTGCAATATCTTCAATTTCACGTCGCTGCTCGGGCGTGGTGAACAAGAGCCCATCACGCCTGATTTGGCTAACTGCATCATCGCAGGCGGCTCTAGAGAAAATGAACACAATGACTGGAAGGAGCCCTTCCTTCTCTAATGTTTGAAGTAGTTCGCTTCGTCTCGGTGCTCTAAAAGGCGGCGGCGGTGCTGATGACTTCGGGCCCTTCCACTTAGGACCCGGGCGAAAACGCCTCGTGTTCTTCATCATGTTGTCAACCTTGCGAGCTTCATCAGAAAGTCGACCTTCGTGAATCAGGTCGGAAATCTCGGCGTATGGCTGACCACGACGAACGATTGCAAAATGATTATGGAGCTCGATTGGACGAGTCTTTTCAATAATCACCGTGGTTGGTCCTCGAACTGACTCAAACCACTCCCCTACAAATCCAGCATTACCAATGGTTGCAGAAAGTGCAACAAATCGAACTGAAGATGGGGTGAGAATGATGACTTCTTCCCATACTCCACCTCGAAACTGATCTTGAAGGTAGTGAACTTCATCAAGGACAACTAAGCCCAGCGTCATAATCTGGGTTGATTCTGTGAGCAACATGTTTCTAAGTACTTCTGTGGTCATAACAACGATTTCGGCGTTGCGATTAATTGATGTATCACCAGTTAAGAGTCCAACGCGATCTTTTCCGAAGAGTTTTGAAAGCTCATTAAATTTTTGATTCGAAAGAGCCTTGAGAGGCGTTGTATAGAAGGCTCGTTCCCCACGTTCGAGAACTCGTCCAATTGCATAGTTTGCAATCAGTGTTTTTCCTGCGCCTGTTGGGGCACTAACGAGAACATTTACGTTCTGGTCAATTGCTTCAATCGCGTCTAGCTGAAAGTTGTCTGGTCCAAAGCCAAGTCCATCAATGAACCTGCTCCGGTAATCTCCGGTGATCATTTTTTAGCGATCTTACCTACACCAATTGCACCGAAGTAGAAAACAACGAGCGGAACTGCCAGTGCACACATTGAAAGAGGATCACCACTTGGGGTGAAGACAGCAGATGCAATAGTTATTCCAATACATGCGTAGCGCCAGTTTCGAAGCAATGTCCTAGGCGTCACTGCTCCGGCAAGCTGTAATGCAACAAGTACTACTGGAAACTCGAATGTAAGTCCAAAGGCGAAGAGCATCAGAGTAAGTAGTGACAAGTACTGGTTCGGGTTGTATTCCGTTACCAATGTATTTCCGCCGATGGCTTGAAGGAACTGAATTGCGTGACCGAAGCTGAAGTACGCAACGACCATTCCAATAACGAAGAAAATTACTGCGGCAATAACAAAAGGAATAATGTATTTTTTCTCATTCTTTTTTAGTCCGGGATTGATAAAGCGCCAAGCTTGCCAAAATATAACTGGAAGCGAGAAGATGATTCCTCCATAAACCGAAATCTTGATTCGAAGCGATAGTCCATCCATTGGATTCGTAATAAGAAACTTGCAAGCATGAATGTTTGCGGCACAGTAAGGGTGTTGTAACCATTTAAGGATTGGGGCATAAAAGAGAAACGAGAGAACGCCAAAAACAAACACGCTGATTGTTGTCACAAAGAATCGATGACGAATTTCGGAGAGATGCTCCGCAAGTGTCATGCCTGTTGCGGCTTTGCTAAATCTGCTCATAATTAGTTCATTGATGGATCGCTGGGCTGTGGCGCGTCACCAATAATGGTTGTGTCTGGGGCAGGCGCTGAATCAGCTGCAGGAAGGACGACATCTGAGTACGGTGCAGGGATATCAATCCCATCTTCCTTCTTCGCTTCTAAATCAGCAAGTATTTTTGCAGTTATAACTTTTTCTTCAGATTGTTCAGCAAGTTTATTAAGCATGTTTACAGGGTTTCTTGCAATTCGAGCAATGTCACCGGCGCTTGGAAGGTCTGGAATGACATCTCTAACTTCTGACTCAATTTTTTTCTGAATGTTTTTGAGAGATGACCAGGCCGAGCCGAGCTTTTCTGCGACCTCTGGAAGTTTGTCCGGTCCAAGAAGAAGTAGCGCCACAGCAATAATGACAATTATTTTGATTGGGCTTAAATCGAACACTCAGACATTGTAGGGCGATGTGCTCGCCCGTCTCCTAAAACCAGTGAAGTCGAGAAAATGGCCAAATTCTGAGAAAAACCTTGCCAATAACGTTTGCTTTGGGAACATATCCCCAGTAGCGGCTGTCGCACGAGTCTGGGTGATTGTCACCAATTACAAAATACGAATTAGCTGGAACAGTTTGCTTTTCAATTGATTTTGCACCTAAAGGTTCGTTATGTGACCAATTCTCATTTAAGGCAACTCCATTTAGATATATCGTATTTCGTTTTGAGGAGACAACATCCCCAGGAACACCAATAACGCGTTTTACGAGGTCTGCAACGGAGTCTCCACACTGTGTTGCAACACTAGGTGTTGCTTTGAAGACAATGATGTCTCCTGTATTTACAGTTCCAAGTGAAACACTCAATTTGTCAACAATAATTCGGTCGCCAATCTGAAGTGTTGGCTCCATTGAAGCTGAAGGGATGTAATAGGTCTGAAACACAAATACCCGTGCAATTGCAGATACACAGAGTGCAACGACAACAATGAGTACCCACTCAAATCCAGCCCTTTTGCGTCTAGCCATCTTTTTCTTCCTGAGACGACTCTGTTCGAGTCCATCATTTGTATTTCCAGTGCCCGTGCTGCTGTCGGCGAACTTCGCTACATAAGGAGACCAATCAAAATCATTGATGTCAACTACTTTGTTTGATTTTTCTTCGTCAGTCACGTGACAAGGTTAGTCGTGGCGTTCAAGTGAAGTAATCAACTTCTTGAAACGATCATCCGTGCTTTTGAAGGGGTCCTTTAGAAGAACTGTTCTTTGCATCTCATCATTTAGCTTTAAATGAACCCAGTCAACGGTGTAATCACGACGCCATTCTTTTGCTGCTTTTATAAATGTTCCTCGCATGTGTGCACGGGTAGTAGCAGGAGGAGTAGTTGTTGCTTCTTTTATATCCTCGTCGCTAACCATTCGAGTGAAGTGATCTCTTGCCTGCCTGCGATAGAAGAGACCCTTGTCGACGTTGGTGTCATGATAGATAAGGTCAATCAATGCAATTTTTGGATCAGACAATGCAACGTGTGATCGTTCTTGTTCTCGTTCGATGATTTGTAGCTTTGCAATCCAGTCAACTCGGTCACTAAGCAACATTGGATCACTTCTGTATTGCTCAATCACCTCTCTCCATAGACGAACTGCGTTTTTTTGATCTTCGGGAAGTTCATCATGACTCTGTACAAATGCTTCTGCGCGCTCACAGAGATCTTCTTGAATCTCGAGTGCGGTCATGTCTCGACCATTCACAAGTTTGACGGTTTCTTTACTCCACAAGTCGTATGAAATGTCCCTCAGTGCATTGATTGGCGAAGCCATGTTGTAGTCGCGAAGAACTGTTTGCTTATCTTCGATCATTGCGAGAACGACTGCAGCAGTTCCAACTTTGAGATACGTGGCGAATTCGCTCATGTTGGAGTCGCCAACAATCACGTGCAGCCGGCGGAAGCGTTCTGGATCGGCGTGCGGTTCGTCTCTTGTGTTGATTATTGGTCTGCTTCTGGTAGTTGCAGAAGAAATTGCTTCCCAAATGTGCTCAGCACGCTGGCTCATTGAATAGTTCGTTCCCTTTGTATTTGTTACGACTTTTCCTGCGCCAGTGAATATTTGCCTACTGATTAGATACGGAATGAAGACTTGCTCAAGTCGAGTTAAATCATCGATTCGCTCAATACAGTAATTCTCATGACACCCATATGAATTTCCAGTTGAGTCTGTGTTGTTTTTAAAAAGAAATATTTCCCCGCGAATTCCTTCATCATCAAGTTGCTGTTGGGCATAAGCAACGAGTTCACGAAGAATCATCTCTCCGGCTTTATCTTGGGAAACTACATCGTGCAGTGAATCACACTCGGCACTTGCGAACTCGGGGTGTGAGCCAACGTCTAAATAGAGACGACTTCCATTTTCTAGAAAGACGTTAGAAGATCTCCCCCACGCAACAACTTTTCTAAAGAGGAATCTAGATACTTCATCTGGACTGAGCCTTCGTTGTCCACGCAGCGTGAAGGTGACACCAAATTCGGTTTCAATTCCATAGATTCTTCGAAGCATGCTGTCTCCCCTCTTGCTGTTCTATCAGCCGAGGAGTTCACTTACTTGGTTATCGTTCAATCGAATAAATGTACGACGTGTGCCACGATCTTCCAGGATGCATGCCTCGATGTCCGAAACTGGAATAGTTCGCTCTGGTCCTGAAATCGCTGCAATACAGTCCTTCAGCGTCTGTGAGAGGGGCTTAAGTTCCGACTCGCTTGCTGCAAATCGTCCCTTAATGGTCTCAGCGTCACCACCAAGAACTGCAAACATTGGCTCATCTGTAATAGTTCCTTCGTATCCAACCCGGTACAACTTGGTTGGTCGAATGTTGTTACCCAGTTGCGCCACAAGTATTTCTACTTCGAGAGGTTTCTGTCCCTCAGAGAAGACTTGTCCTAGATATTGCGCAAAATAGTTAGCGAGTGCTCGAGCGTCCACATCTTCACGCGAGTAGGTATATCCGGTGCCATCAGCCCATCTAATTCCAGCTTCCTTCAAGCGGTCGAATTCGTTGTACTTTCCAACCCCCGCAAAAGCTAGGCGGTCATATATCTCAGAGATTTTGTTGAGTGACGCTGAAGGATTCTCTGCAACCATCACAACGCCAGTCTCGTAGATAGCTGCGACTATTGAACGACCACGAGCAATTCCTTTTTGAGCGAATTCAGCTCGGTCTTTAGTTAACTGTTCAGGATTGACGTAGAAATAATTACTCATCGAAGCGTTCCTCCGGCAATGCCCCCAGAATTTGTTCGACGATCATTGATTGTCTTAAAGCGTGCAGCAACTGCTTCAGTTGGAACTTCTTGGAAGCCGCCTTCGTTGATGATCACCATCATTGGAAATAGTCCACGAACGAAGTCAGGTCCACCAGTGCTTGGATCGTTGTCTCCAGCTTCGTAAAGGGCCAGTGCCCCAAGTTCTAGTGCTGCTTCTAAGTCCAGGTCACTTCTAAAGCCCAGACGAAGTGCACTTTCAGCAAATGGTGTTCCTGAACCGATTGTTGCAAAGTCTGCTCTTTCATAACAACCACCGGCTCCATCGAATTCAAAGATGCGCCCAACCTTGTGACTCGCGTCCCATCCAGCGAGAAGGGGCATCACGGTGAGCGGTGTTGTGAGGTTGTTGTTCTGGATGATTGGCGAAAGGTAGTTGGCTTTTCCTTCAAGACTTAGCGAAGTGTCAGTCATTTTTTCGTAGTGCTCAAATGAAAGTTGTGCGAGTTTTATGAACTCGATTCCTCGTGCCGCAGATCCTGAAATTGCGATTGCAGTAAAACGATCAGCTGCTTCGATCTTTCTGATGTCGCGACTTGCAATGTAGTGACCAGTTGCTTGACGATCCCCCACCATTACAACTCCGCCTTGATATCGAACAGCGATAACAGTGGTGGCGTGTGGGAGATCAATTGACTCAGAGGACTGAGGAGCACTTAGTCCTGCAGACTTAGCGAAGCGAAAAAAGTCGGGACCTGGATCGTCCTGCGCACTAAAAAGCGGAAGACCCATTACTACTCGCCGCCCTTTTGAACATAATTACGAACGAACTCCTCAGCGTTCTCTTCTAGAACTTCGTCGATTTCATCGAGAAGATCATCGAGGTCGTTTTTCAACTGATCACCTTTTGTGGTGTCTACGTTAACTTCAGCTTGCTCTGTCTTTGCTCGCTCGGACTTTTGCTTTTGTATTCGTTCTTGTTCGCTCATAGTTCTTTTCTACCCGTTCATTGCCTTGAGAAGTGCATTTGCTGTTGCATTCTTTTCTAGCAAGTCCTGAGTGAGTTCTGCTGTACCTCTTAAGGGATCAAGCATAGGAACCCGCTGTAACGGCCCTTCTCCTAGGTCAAACACCACAGAATCCCAGTTTGCAGCGACAATTTGCTCCGGATAGCGGGCCACGCATTGTCCTCGGAAATAGGCACGAGTCGTTTTTGGAGGATTGTGAACGGCTTCACTTGCTTGCTCATTTGAGAAGAGCTCCTGAAGACCAACACGCCTAGCGAGTGATTTTTCATTACGTAGATCGTGGTACTGAAGGTCAACGGCACGAAGCTTTGCATCGTTATCAAGAAGGTTGTATCGATCTTTGAGTCCTTCAATTACTCGCAACTTGGCAACCCAGTCAACCCGATCAGCAACAGAAGCTGGATTATCTCGCACACCATCAAGCATCTCTCTCCAGTGCTTCAAGATGAGAGCAACCTCATCTTCGGGGGCAACATCTTGCGCTCCTGTTCGTTTTACGAAGGAGTCTGAAAGATTCCACAGTTCATCTTGAAAATCCCACGCAGTTCGCTTCTTGCCGTCTTCGCAAAGAACTGCATGCGTCAACGTCGTGTCTAGAGCAAACGATCGAACGGTTTGAACGGGATGAACCGGCATGCTTGGAAAAACTTTTGGTCCTTCTGCCTCTAGCAATGAAAGCAGTAGCGATGTTGAACCCAGCTTTGCGAACGTCGCAACTTGGCTCATGTTCGCGTCGCCAATGATTACGTGCAGTCTGCGAAATCGTTCAGCATCACTATGTGGCTCATCGCGAGTATTAACAATTGGTCGCTTAAGTGTTGTTTCTAGTCCAATAACTTCTTCAAAGAACTCAGCACGCTGGCTTAATTGGAAAGCCGGGTTTTGCTCTAATCCATCTTCTGTTTCAGCGCCGACCTTTCCTGCCCCAAAGATGATTTGCCTCGAAACAAAATGCGGAACCACTCCAGCTACGACCGCCTTGAATTCGAGCTCTCGACTGAGTAGATAGTTCTCATGTGTTCCGTATGAATTTCCTTTTCCATCACAGTTGTTTTTGTAGAGAGTTATCCGCATAGAGGGGTCGAGCGACAGATTCGAAACATTCATTGCTCGAAGCATTATTTCTTCACCAGCTACGTCGTACAGTGTTGCTTCAAGAGGAGTACGACATTCAGGTGATGAATACTCAGGGTGCGCATGATCAACGTACAGGCGAGCACCATTAGTTAGAACGGTGTTCGCTAGATGAGTTTCAACGATTGGCGCGAATGAGGCGAAGTTAAGTACTCCGCGAGAGTCAGAACTCGGACTTTCGCTATCGAAGTCCCAGTTGATTCTTGTTCGACCTTCTTGGGCATAAGCGTTTACGATGATGCTTGACGCAAAGATCGGATCTTGCTCGGGCCCTCCAGCAATGCCGTACTCAGTCTCAATGCCGAGAACCTTTGGGACTTGCATGACTTAGAGGTACTGGCCAGTTCCGACGTGTTGAATCGAACGACCACCCTTGACGTCAGTTTCCTCACGGTTGATGAGTGTGCGAATAAAGATGATCCGCTCACCCTTCTTTCCAGAAATTCGTGCCCAGTCGTCAGGGTTTGTGGTGTTTGGAAGATCTTCGTTTTCACGGAACTCTTGGCGAATTGATTCCATGAGGTCTTCGGTGCGCACACCCTTGCCCTTTGATGCAATCTCTCGCTTCACCGCGAGCTTCTTTGCACGGCGAACGACGTTTTCAATCATGGCTCCAGATGCGAAGTCTTTGAAGTAGAGGATTTCTTTGTCGCCGCCCTGATAGGTCACTTCAAGGAACCTGTTGGTGTCATCAATCAAGTACATGTTCTCAACGGTTTGTTCAATCATGAGTCGAACTGCCTTGTCGCGGTCCCCGCCACCGAGGTCTTTAATGATT
>CAIKFN010000105.1 GCA_903826715.1 uncultured Actinomycetes bacterium | reverse complement strand
CAGTCAGACATTGAGCGAGCAACCAAAGAACTCCTCGGTCGCTCGAAGCCTGTTGCTTGATCTCCTCGGCGATTTCATCGCCGAACTGCGTGCCGCTGGAATTCCAGTGTCAATGAGTGAGCACGTTGATGCTGCACGCGCACTTGAAGTAATCAACATGGGTGACCGAGAAGAGATGAAGAGCTCACTTGGGGCCACTCTTGTAAAAGACGGTGATCACTTTCCAGTGTTCAATACTGCCTTCGATGTTTTCTTTTCAACAAGGTCTTGGCAGAATGCTGAGGATGCTCTAAGCGGCAAGGCTGATGAAGAGTCTGAAAAAGCTGAAGGGCCACAGGGTGGCGCTGGAACGCAAGGCCAGGGCGGTCAGCAAGGTCGTGGCGGTGGTGGACAACCATCAATGACCGCACAAGAGTTGTCAGACCTTCTCTTAAAAGCACTTACTGACAATGATGTTGAAGCAATGCGCCTGGCGGCAAATGAAGCGGTCTCTCGATATGCCGGAATGGAACCAGGGCGCCCAGTTGGTGGGACGTACTACCTTTACCGCACCCTTCGTAGTTTGGAGCTTGAAGAACTTGAGCAGAAAATCGCACAAGGGGCTCAAGAAAAATCTGGAATGGACGACGAGCTCGGACATCGTCTCTCACAAGATGAAGCCAAGGCGCGAATTGAAGCACTAAAAATTGCAATTGAAAAAGTCATTCGAGAGCGTCTGGTTGATGACCGTGGCGCCGAAGCACTTGCGAAGTCGGTGCGCAAACCACTCCCCGAAGACCTGGACGTCATGCATGCGAATCGTGAAGAAATGGCCCAACTCGAACACGCGCTACGACCCTTAAGCCGCAAACTCGCAGTTCGTCTGGCACGTCGACGCAAACGCCGTCGCAGGGGACCGGTTGATCTTCGCTCCACAGTAAGGCGCAGCCTTTCAACCGGTGGAATCCCGATCGACCTTCGCTTCAAGCCACCCCGTCCCGCTAAGCCAGAGATCATTGTTATTGCAGACATCTCAGGTTCAGTTGCATCGTTCGCACGGTTTACCCTCCACCTCGTGCACGCAATTAGCTCTCAATTCTCCAAGGTTCGTAGTTTCGTCTTTGTGGATGGACTCGACGAAGTGAGTCGACTTTTTGATGGCGTTGATGATCCTTCCGAAGCGGTAGACCGCATAAACGCCGAAGCAGACGTCATTGCCTTTGACGGACACTCAGACTACGGTCGTGCATTCCTTAGCTTTCATGACAAGTTCGCCAAAGACATAACGAAGCGTTCGACCATTCTTATTCTCGGTGACGCAAGAAACAATTACCACCAGTCACACGCTGAAGTGTTGGCAGATCTCAGGTACCGCGCCAAAGCCGTTTACTGGCTGAATCCAGAACCGAAGAGCTACTGGAACTCTGGTGACTCAATTGTCAATCAGTACGCGCCGTACTGCGACAAAGTTATTGAGTGTCGAACACTTCGCCAACTCGAAGCGTTCGTGGGAGACCTGGCGTGAGCGAAGACGCGCTGCTTCCTCCAGATGGATTTCGCCAGCGTGGACCAAAGCCTTCTGGCACCAGACTGCTCCTCATTCGCCACGGTGAAAGTGGCGCCAACGCACTCGGCCTTGCTGGTGGGCCACTTGGAGACGGTGGGCTTACCGAACTCGGTAGGGCCCAGGCGCACGCGCTCAAAGACCGTTTGGCGATGAGCAAAGAGCTCAGTGACACCAGCGCTTTTTACAGCTCAACGTTGCCAAGAGCAATTGAGACCGCGCAAATTATTTCGAGTGCGCTTCCTGAATCATTGCAACACATCCAGCAAGAGAATCTCTGTGAGCTCAGCGTGGGTGAAGGTGACGGCCTTACCTGGTCGCAGTTCACAGAAAAATACGGGACCGTTGATTGGAATAATGACCCTCATGCAATTTGTGCTCCGGGTGGAGAGTCGCTCATGGGTTTCTTTAACCGCGCCAAGAGTGCAATCGAAGATCTCGTTGATCGTCACCCCGGTGAGCTTGTGGTTGTTGTTTGCCATGGCGGTTTTATTGAGCAAGCACTAAAGATTTGCCACGGCGTAGATGGAGCAACCCGTCTTCGTCCTAGAACAGAGAACTGCTCAATGACAGAAATTGAATTTCGTGACGGATGGAAGCGACTGCTTCGCTACAACGATCTTGCGCCGTTAGCGCGCTGAGTATCCCTGCAAGAATTCTGCAACGTGAAATGCCATGTCGAGAGACTGTGTGGCATTAAGACGTGGGTCACAAATAGATGTGTAGTTGTCATCTAGGTGTTGCTCTTCCAGGCGCGATCCACCACCAAGGCATTCGGTGACGTTGTCACCAGTGAGCTCAATGTGAAGACCGCCAGGCCAGGTGTCTAGTGACTGCAAGAGTGAGAAGAACTGTGAAGTTTCAGACAAGATGTCGTCGAAGTGACGTGTCTTTTGTCCACCAGATGCCTTAAAGGTGTTTCCGTGCATCGGGTCACAAGTCCAAAGAACATTGCGACCATCGCTTCGCATGGCGTTAACGAGCTCTGGCAATTTCTTTGCAATGTTCTCGTGTCCCATACGTGAAATAAGCGTTAGGCGTCCTGGAGTGTTTTCAGGGTTAAGCACGTCGGCAAGGCGGCGAAGTTCGTCAACTGACATGCTGGTGCCGACCTTGAGGCCGAGTGGGTTAGAAACACCACGCAGGAACTCCACGTGCGCGCCATCGAGCTGAGCGGTGCGGTAACCAATCCAGAGCATGTGCGCTGAGCAGTCGTACCAGTCGCCAGTTAATGAGTCTTGGCGGGTGAGTGCTTGTTCGTAGGGGAGAATCAAGGCTTCGTGGCTCGTGTAGAAGTCAACACCCTGAAGTGCTGGGTCATCGAGCATGTCAATGCCACAAGCTTTCATGAACTTGAGTGAACGCTCGATCTCATCAGCAATGATTGAGTAGCGCTTTCCTTCGAGTGAATTTTCTACGAACTCTTGATTCCACGCATGAACACGTGAAAGAGCCGCGAATCCACCTGTAGTGAATGCGCGTAGAAGGTTTAATGTCGCAGTGCTCTGGTTGTACGCCGCGAGTAGTCGTTCTGGATTTGGAGTTCGTGCCTCCTTAGTGAATTCTTCGCCGTTAACAATGTGCCCTCTAAAAGCAGGGAGTTCCACACCGTTAATAGTTTCAAAATTCTCTGAGCGTGGCTTTGCAAACTGTCCAGCAATTCTTCCAACCTTTACAACAGGAACTCCAGCGGCGTAGGTGAGTGCAACGGCCATTTGAAGAATGACTTTGAGCTTGTCTCTAATCGCGTCAGCTGATCCTTCGTGGAATGATTCTGCGCAGTCTCCAGCCTGGAGCAAAAAGGCTTTTCCGGCCGCAACTTGACCGAGGTGTTCTTGGAGACGACGTGCTTCACCTGCAAATACGAGTGGTGGCTTTTTAGCGAGTTCAGCTTCAACACGTGTGAGGTGAGCTTCATCAGGCCAAATAGGACTCTGGGCCGCGGTGTGACCGCGCCATGAGTTCGATGTCCAAGGCTTTTTCGCTTCTACCATCTATCAATCGTAGGGCCTAGGGGGTCT
>CAIKFN010000104.1 GCA_903826715.1 uncultured Actinomycetes bacterium | reverse complement strand
GCCTCTCCTGGCGGGGGCGTTTGTCATTTTGCTCCTGTCACAACTTGGTGCGCCAGGAACAACGGGTTTCTACGCAAAGTTTGCAGTCCTAGAAGCAGCTATTGAGCAGAACGGTCCAGCCATTGCGCTGATCACAATCGTAAGCGCCGCTATTGCTGCAGTCTTCTATTTGCGCTGGTGCCTCGTTCTTTTCTCTTCAGATGAAACATCGACAACGCGAGTTGCCGTGCCTAAGTCAACCGCATTTGTAATCATCTTCTCAGTTGTCGTTACGGTCGCCTTTGGTGTCTGGCCAGGACCACTTGCATCACTCGCTCAGCACGCTGGGCTACTCTTCACTCCGTGAAGCGAATAGCTGTTGCTACGTGCAGCGATTTAGAAATCGACGTTGATACTCCACAAACCTTGGCAGCTCTTCGTAGTGCTGGCCTAGAAACTGATTTCTGTGTCTGGGATGATCCGAGCGTTGACTGGAATAGTTACGATCTCACCGTTGTTCGCTCCACCTGGGACTACGCCACACGTAGAAATGAGTTCCTTTCTTGGGCACGTTCTGTCCCTCGACTTTTGAACCCGTATGAAGTTATTGAATACTCAACTGACAAGCACTATCTCCATGATGTTGAGCTGCGTGGCCACAGAATCATCTCTTCTTCATTCTGTGACGTTGGAATGACGCCAGCATTTCCAGAAGGAGACTTTGTCGTAAAGCCGTGTGTCGGTGCTGGATCAATTGGTGCAGATAGGTTTAGTCCCAGCGAACACGAACGTGCGACTGCTCACGTTGCTTCTCTGCACGAGCAAGGTCGCGACGTTCTTATTCAGCCGTACATCGACGCTATTGACACACTCGGTGAGCGCGCACTTATTTTTATTGACGGTGAGTTATCTCACGCCATGACTAAAGGGGCGATGTTGAATGTGGCACCCGATGCACGAGACATGATATTTCGACGTGAACAAATGTCTCTCGCTGATCCTGAGCCTGACGCAGTAGAACTAGCGAATGATGTTTTAAGTAGCGTTGGGTTTTCTGATCTTCTGTACGCTCGCGTCGACCTTGTAAAGGCTCAACAGGGTTGGTCGCTTATGGAACTTGAACTTGTCGAACCATCGCTGTTTATTACGTACAAACCCGAAGCTGCGGATCTCTTAGCCACAGCGGTTTTAAAACGTCTTAGCTAGCACTTTCTTTATTCGCTAGCGCAGCTGCTTCGAGTACTTCTTGTGGAACGACGGTTCCTGGTCGGTTTGTCGGGTCGTCTTTTAGGAATCTTCCTAGCACTGGAATTTCTGTGAGCGACTCAGCTCGAAGCACCGCAGCAACAACAGGTACGAAGCTTTCAACCGCTGGATATACCAAGTGTCGTGGGAACCAGTCAGGTTGATACTTAGAGTTGAACGTCCATAACGATTCAATTGGCAAAATTCCTGAAAGTCGTTTCAGGGCCCAGCGTTCAACACGGGTGAATGTTCCTTCACCACGCTCTCCATCAAGTACAGATCGAAAAGCCGCAAAGTTAAGACTGAGCCCCTTTGATCCTTGTTCACGCAAGTGAGCAATCGTTGCACAGAGTGCAAAGTCAATTAGACCATTTGGGTGATCACCCGGGTCACGTCGCATAATGTCGAGTGAGTATCCATTTATTGCAGGAGAAGGTACGAATTGACACAATGCGACTGGCACTCCATTTGCGTCATGCACCATGGTCAGTAGAAGTCCTTTGTCTTTAGGGTCAAAAAGACGGCCAAGCATCATTGAGAACCCGCGTTCTCCTTCTCCACGCCGGAGCATTGCAATCATTTCCAGGATGTCTGGGACCCGCTTGGGCTCTATGTGCGCAGGGTCAATGAACTCAACTGTGTATCCGTGCTTTGCGAGGCGGGTGCAGGCTTGGCGAAGACCTTTCATCTTTCCACCTTCGAGTGAAAATTTTTGAACATCAACAATTGCTTCATCACCGAGGTATAGGTAGTGCATCCCCGCGCCACGATAGATAGAGAGCCATTGCTCGCTGGCGGCCATGATGCCTATGGTCCATCCGCGGGTCTCTGCGAAGGTTCTAAAGGCACTGAATACTTCTGTTCGTTCTGCGCTTGGGCCAATGGGGTCTGGTGAGATGAGCGCAACACCGCCATAGACCGCGTAGGCAACGAGGGAGTCACGAAAGAAGAAAAATTGCTTGTCATCACGCAGTGCAAAATAGTCAAGAGTTCCTCGTCCGTGTCTCTTAACAATGTCTCTTGCGCGAAGCTCCGCGAGTCGACGCTCGGTACTCGAGTTGTGACTTGAAAGTCGGCGGTCAACAACTGGTCGAGTGATGAGATACAAGGTCGATATGAGAAGTACAGTTCCAATTGCCAGTAGTACTGGATTTATAAAGTCACCTGCACCGTCGGGGAGTGCAATGTTGGACTGGCCAACGAGTCGCTCGAAGCAAGCAACGAGTAGAACACCAAACGATGGCAAGTGACGATGGGCGAATGAGGCTTCGAGCCCAAGTGTCGCCGCAAAAGCTGCAACGATTGCAATGAGGACTAATCGAGAAAGAACGCTACGCAATTTTCCACGGTCCGTTGTTCCTTGGAACTGAGCGCGTTGCGTAATTATGTAAATCAGCAGAGCAAGAGCTACAAGGGCTGAAGGAATGTGTGCCCCTCGTGCCATATGGCCAATAATCGTGGTGCTGAGCGCAACAATTGAAAAGAACCATGCTCGACGTTGACCTCTGCGAAGTCCTCGTGCCGTCATAATCATTGCGACACCAGCAATGCCAGTTAATGCGGCGGCAGACTGAGCCACACCAAGTGGTAACACTGAGAGCACTGCGTGCAGTTTGTTGTGCAGTGGAGCTGATGCGGTCACGGCTACATTCAAAAAGCCGACGATAAACATAAGCCCACTGGCTAGTCGTCGAATGGTTCGCTGACGCCTCTGAAAACGAAGTCGCTCAAGTCCAACTGGGAACGGTTGACCAGATGGCCATGATCCAATTAATGAGGTCAAGTCTGACGGTGAAGGCTGGACATTGGTGCCACGCACGATGCGTTCTAGCCACGTCCCACGTTTCATTGAAGATTCACCAGCCACGAGCCGTACCTGAACTAAACTCGCGGCTTCAACAACAAGGTAACTCCAGCGATCCACAGAAGAAAAAACTGGTGGTAGACCAAGACGACCGCGGTGCTCTACAACGACTGTTCTAGATGGACCAGGAGATGCACTCATGGCACCGTCGAGAAAAGCAAGTGCCGGTCGCGGTGCGCCACCAATAATTGCTCCGGCCCCTGAACGTTCTCCGATGCGACGTGCATATTCAACCGCATCGACTCCATCAACAATCGTTCCAGCGAGTGGCTCACTCAGTTCTGGAGCATGAACGCTTCTAGAGGCGTTATCAAATCGCCTACGAACAGTTAAACCAGCTACACCAACAACAATTGCTTCCAAAAGAATAATGAGGAGCAAGTTAATGATCAGGCCACTCCAAAAATTCTGTGCGTGTAGGTGACGAATGTGAATTGAAATGTGAATCTTGTGGGCAGTGAGGTGACCAAAGACCTTCGCGATACTGCTTGAAAGGTCATACAGCACCATGGCAACGATGGGCAGCCACACCCATGGGCCCAAACGGCGATAGAGCACTCTCGAAGAAACAAATCGGTTGAGCGCTAGCGGATCTTCAAGTCGGTCAGCATCTGAACGATCACTGGAGTCAGCACGGCTGAGATCAACATGGCTTGTTCCTGCTGCGATTGCAAGGTCGTGCACCCCATCAGCAGTTGCAATGTTAAGCATTAAATCGTTCGCTAGTTGTATGCCCATTGTTTCGAGCTCTAACTGTGCACGGTCGCTTTCACGCAGTTCGTTGTCATCTGAACCAGGCAGCACAAAGAATTGGTGAGCTTCTAAGGATGTGTAAGCCGTTATGGCATTTCGAAGTTCGGGAAGTGCGCGAAACGTGGCATCAATGAATTTTGCAAGGTCGGCGGTAGAGTCTGGATGGAAAAAATTGCCCGCCACCACGACAACGCCAGCATCATCAATATCGCCTAAAAGGTCGATAAATTCTCTTACTGGACGGCTCGTAGCATCTGTTCTAGGCGATAGCGATAGGTCACTCACCACATAGACGTGATGACCGTACGGAATCGGTAGCGTTAATCGTTCGGTCGCTCCCACATATCTATTCTCGCAGACATTGACCGCGCTGTGACCTTTAGGCTGAAATATACATATGACAAGTGATTACACCCGAGAAAACTGGCATTGGCGGCACGAACCCCTCAGCCCGCGCTCTGCGGTGATTTTCGACATTGACGGAGTACTCGCTGATGCTGCGGGCAGACAACACTTCCTCGACTGGGGTGACTGGAAAAGTTTTTTTGATGCATGTGGTGATGATCCGATCATTGAAGAAATTGAGAGACTGTTGGAACTTCTTGATAAGGACCTTTCAATAATTCTTTTAACTGGTCGCCCACGGCGGGTGCAGCCACACACTGTTGCGTGGTTAGAGCGCTATGGACTGCGCTGGGACCTTCTTATTATGCGTGAGTACGGAGACTATTCAGGTGTTGACCATTTCAAGCGTGGCGCACTGCACGACCTTGTGGCTCAGGGTTATGACATTCGCTTAGCGCTTGATGATGATCCAAAGAATCACGCAATGTATGTCAGCGAAGGTGTGCCCTGCGTTTACATACACTCTGGGTACTACTTGTAGTTACTCACCGAGCCAGTTCAGAACTTCTCTAGCAGCTCGTCTGCCCGAACCAATGCTGGCGGGAATTCCAACGCCGTCGTAAGCATTGCCACAAAGCGCAATTCTTATGTTGTTGGCGTTTTGTTTAGCTGTTGTCGAAACTTCAGCGTGACCTACGTAGTACTGGGGGAGACCTTGTGGCCAACGCTGCACTAGTGACTGCAGAGGAGAAGTGAATTTTTTCAGCACAAAACTAAGTTCACTTGCTACGCGTTGTGTGAGCTCGTCGTCACTTAGTTTTGCCCAACGTTCGTCATCACTTCGTCCAACATGGGCACGAAGCACAATGTCTTCTGGTCGCTGCAGCCGGCCCCACTTGCGATCAAGAAACGTTATTGCGGTGACCATAAGTGAGTCATTGCCAGTCCATGGGGATTGCAGTGGAATGAGTACGCCAGTACCGTGTTCGGGCAGTTCAATGTTCGAAGTAGCCACACTGAACGTCACCATTGCAGCACCGGCACTCTTTATCTGTGTAAGTGGGGCAAATGGCTCGTTGAGCTTGTGCATCAACTCATAAACCACGGGCGCTGGGGTTGCGAGAATGACGGCGTTTGCAGTTGTTGTTGTGCGCTCAGTATCAACTTCCCAGGCGTAGTGACCAGAGGGTGTTGAGCGAAGCGCAGTAACCGCTACGTCTGTCCTGATGACCACCCCTCGGCGTTGCAATTGCTGTGCGAGTTTTTCAGGCAGGGATCCAACTCCATCTTTCAGAGAATTGAACACTGGGCCATCACCAACAGCTGGTGGGGAACGCAATGCTTTCATTAGTGAGCCACCCTTTTTGGCTGCCTCAAATAATGCCGGAAAAACAGTTTTCGCAGAAAGTTCATCAATGCGTCCAGCTTGAATCCCGCCAATCATTGGTTCTACAAACTGATACGCAATTTCATTGCCGAGCTTGGTGCGAACTATTTCTCCAATTGAAATGTCATCATGAACTTTTAGCGACTTTGCAAAGATCTCATCTCTACGCGCTGCGATTCTCGCTTTAAACGATAAGCCCTTCACTGACCTAACGGTTTTAGACGAAGTTGGCATTCCGAGCACTAACCCAGTTGGTAGTTCGTGCAGCGCACCACGTAACCAAATTGATGCACCACTTGCTTCAATTGGGAGTAGCTCTGATTCAAGGCCGAGTTCTTTTGCGAGCTGCACTGCTTCAGGTCTGCGTGCCAAAAACCCGTCAGCACCAAGGTCAATAATTCTTCCAGCGAACTGTGTAGCAGCAAGTGCACCACCTACACGCTCACTCGCTTCGATGATCTCTACACGTGGGGTTAATTCATTTGGTCCAGCGCCACCACCAGTGAGCTCCCACGCGGCACTTAACCCGCTGATTCCTCCGCCGACAATGACGATGGAATCACGTGGCATTTATGCGTCCGCGTGCTGGACAATGTTGGCGAGAATGTCAACGAATTCTTGGTCAGCATTTAGAGAGACCGTTCGCACGATGTTTAGGCCGACTTCCTTCGCCACACCTTGAGCTTCAATATCGATGTCGAACAGCACTTCTAGGTGATCTGAAACGAAACCAATGGGGCATGAAACTATGTCAGTAACGCCACTTGCACGCTTGTCGCGCAGTACCTGCAAGATGTCAGGTCCAATCCATGGATCTGCGGTACGACCAGCAGACTGCCATGCAATGTCCCATTCAGTGACGCCAGCAATTGCAGCAGCGCGCTTGGCGCTGTCTAGTAATTGATCTGGGTAATTGTCACCATTGGCGAGAATTTTTTCGGGTAGCGAGTGAGCAGAAAAGAGTACTTCGGTGGTGGCTCGACGCTCAGCAGGGATTTTTGCGAGTGCTTCGTTAACACGCTTCGCAATGAGTTCTAAGAAACCTGGGAATTCGTACCATTCGCCAATTTCGATGAATTCAATGCCTTCGCCCAGCGCTTCCTTCGCGCGAGTCATGTACTGCAGCGTGGACATTGTTGAAGAGTGTGGAGCAAGGACAATGCCAATGACTTTTTCAAAGCCGTCGCGGACAAAGGTCTGGGCAATCTCTTCTAACAGAGGCGGTTCGTACTTTGAGCCAAATCGAACGTCGTATTTCCCAGGGCTCAGTTGTTCTAACGCGTCACGAATGCCCTCAACTTGAGCATCGGTGCGCTCATTAAGAGGTGACGTTCCACCGATTGCACTGTAGCGACGAACTAGGTCAGCGAGTAACTCCGGGGTTGGTGGTCGCCCGTGGCGAATAAGTGTGTAATACGGCTCAATATTTTCTGGTGTAGTGGGCGTGCCGTACGCCATTACTAGTACTCCGGTTTTCATCGAACTCCTGCCTTACCTTCATCGTGTACAACTTTCACCACAGCGCTCAATACGTCGGGATCAGTTGATGGCAAAACGCCATGACCAAGGTTAAAGATATGTCCGGCATCTGTGCCCACGCGGGCGAGCACTTCACGAGCTGCTTGCACCCCAAGCTCAACGCCACCGAGGCAGCGCGCCGGGTCAAGGTTGCCCTGTGAAGGCTTGCCAGTACGCCTACGTCCTTCATCAAGGTCTACATGCCAGTCAATACCTACAACGTTGCTGCCAGCTGTTGCCATTTGTCCGAGTAGTTCGCCAGTGCCAACACCGAAAAGAATTGTCGGAACGTTGAGGTCAGCAACACCTTCAAAGACTCGCTTAGTTGCTGGTAACGCGAAACGCTCGTACTCCGTGCGTGTCAAAGATCCGGCCCATGAATCGAATAGCTGCAGAGCCCTTGCACCGTGTTCAACTTGTGCACGAAGGAACGAAACAGTAATTCCAACAAGTCGGTCCATCAATTTGTCAAAGAGTGCAGGTTGGGCGTGCATCATTGACTTGATGATGGCAAATTCACGAGTAGGAGCTCCTTCGACGAGGTAACTCGCCACAGTAAATGGTGCTCCTGCGAATCCAATGAGGGGAGTATCGGTACTTTTTAGTTCCTCAACTACAAGGTCAACAGTATCGGTGACGTGTTTGATGTCTGAGGGAGTGAGGTCACGCAGCCGCACGAGGTCAGCGTCAGATCTAAACGTGTTGGCAATAACTGGACCTCGTCCGGGGACAATTTCAACCCCGAAATCAATCGCGTGGTACGGCACAACTATGTCAGAGAAGAGAATTGCACCGTCAACGCCGTAACGACGAACTGGCTGCATTGTTACTTCAGCAGCAATTTTAGGATCGGCAATAGCGTCCAAGATTGACCCCGTGCCGCGGATGGCTCGGTATTCAGGCAGAGAGCGCCCCGCTTGACGCATGAACCAAACAGGCACGTGCTCAACAGTTTCGCCTCGACAGGCTCTGAGTAGAACTGGATCGCTCACATGTCTCCTTTTACTACCTTCAATCTAGGCGCAGAAGCCAAATAATCACCAAAGTAGGGCTAGGTCAATGTTCCCCTAGGATTGATAAACCCAAAATCCGACACTGTGAAAGAGGCCCTAGTGGCACACGAGCGTGAAATCGCCGAAGAGCAAGAGTTCTTAGACCTTGCTCTCGTCGCGCTCGAACACATGCGTGAAGAGGCCATGACAATGCGTGACAATGCTGCGGTAGCGAACATGCGTGGAGCAGGAGACCTCGTTGAGCGTGACGTTGTCATGAGCACAGCTCTCACCAGACTCGATCAACTCGCCATTGGCGACCAGCCACTCTTCTTTGGCCGCATTGACTATGACGTCAACGCTGAAGGAACTCGTGACGTGTATCACGTAGGTCGACTTGCAGTTTCTGATGAACAATTAAATGCACTCGTAGTTGACTGGCGCGCTCCAGTTGCTGAAGCGTTCTACCGAGCGACTGGTGTTGAATCACTTGGTCTCAGTCGTCGACGTCACGTAGCTATTCGTGGTCATGAAGTTGTAGGTGTCGAAGATGAATACTTTGCCGACGCTAACGGAGACCTGATGGTCCCTGAAGATGAGGCACGGAGTGCAACGCCCGAAGGACTCGTCGATGGGGGCATGGCACTCGGTGGTCCTGGAGCATTGCTCGCAGCTCTAGGGCGTGCACGAACAGGACGAATGGGCGACATCATTGCAACCATTCAGGGCGAGCAAGACCGCATAATTCGAAATCCACTCGCTGGAATTTTGCTCGTTCAAGGTGGACCTGGAACTGGAAAGACTGCAGTGGCACTGCACCGTGCCGCCTACCTTCTCTTTACGCACCGCTCGACTCTTGAGCGTCAAGGAGTCTTGGTTGTTGGACCAAACCCACTCTTTCTTAATTACATTGAAAATGTTCTGCCATCTCTTGGCGAATCAGGAGTAACTCTCGCAACAATTTCTGAGCTCGTCACCAACGTTGAAGTTGGGGCACGAGAAAGCGAAGAGCTGGACCAGCTAAAGGGCGATATTCGTATGGTTAAAGTACTGGCGCGAGCTCTTCGCACACGCCAGCACCCACTTCGAGACGACGTCGAGATTCCAGTTGGTCGAGCAATCTTGAATCTGAAGGCAACGTGGAGCAAAGAAATCGTCGAACGTGCTCGCAGACGCCCCGGTAATCACAACCAGCGCAGATCTGCTGTTGGACGTGAGCTCGCATTACGTATGGCGAATGAGTACCACTCTAGGTTTGTGAAAAATAGTGACGAAGAAATTTCACAAGTAAATGAACTCGCTGACGCAATTCGTGCCACGCAACAATTCAAAATTGCGCTGCAACGAATCTGGCCACGGCTAACAGGTCAAGATTTACTCCACGATCTCTTCGGTGCCCCTGCACTGATTCGCGCCGCCGCAAAAGACATCCTCAACGATGATGAAATTACGATGCTGCACCGTCCACGCTCAGCAAATCTTGAAGATGTTCTATGGACAAAAGCTGATGCCGCACTCATTGATGAAGCTCGAATTCTTCTCGGGCCACGAAAGAAGCCACGTCCAAAGCCGAAACTTGGCGATTCAGGAATTCTTGACGGTGTTGATCTTGACGCTTACGCCGGCAACGTTCGCCAAGCTGCACTTCGAGAAGCTGAGCGACTCGCCCCTACGCAGAGTCAAGAGCTTGACGAAGCTGAGTTCGTTACCTACGGTCACATTGTTGTTGACGAAGCACAAGACCTCTCGCCAATGGAACTTCGTGTTCTAAAACGTCGTGACCTCACTGGTTCAATGACCATTGTTGGTGACATGGGCCAAGCAACGACTGGCGGATCTTCTGCATCATGGAACGCCGTGCTCGAAGTACTAGAGCCGCGTCGTGAACCAGCACGAGTTGATCTCACGGTTAGTTACCGAACACCTGAAGAAGTACTCAACTTTGCAGAACCAACGCTTAAGGAAGCATCTCCTGACCTCGAAGCTCCAAAGCCGGTGCGTCGTGCGGGGTCAGTTCCAACGGTTGAAGTAGTCGCACCGAGCTCATTCGCCGCCACGCTTAGTGCAGCGGTAAAGCGAGAATGTGAAAACGTGCACCCTGGCCGAGTGGCAGTCATTGTGACGAGTTCGCGAGTTGATGAGATTGTTTCGATTTTGAACGCCGCTGGACTTGACGCTATTGACCCTCGCGAACTCGAATCGCGTGGTCTCAGCGCCGACCTGGTGGTCCTCGCTGCAGAAGGGGCAAATGGTCTCGAATTCGACGCCACGGTCGTAGTGGAACCTGGTGAGATTGCTCGCCGTGGTTCTGGCGTAACAAAAGCCATTACTTCTCGGGGACTTAGAACGCTCTACGTCGCAATGACCCGCCCAACCAGGCGTCTAGCCATTGTTGGGACAGGCGAACTTCCTCCAACAATTGCTTAATAATGGCCAGTTATGGCACGAAGAGTATTTTTTCTAGTAGAACTGTAGGCGTGAGTCAGGCGATTTCCCCCCAAAGCCTGGCGAAGCCGGAGAAGATTGTTCACGATCGTCCTCCAATGCTCGCCATTGGAGTGATGATTTGGCTCGGTAGCGAGTTGATGTTCTTCTCAGGACTCTTCGCCGCGTTATTTACTATCAAAGCACACCTCGTCGCGTGGCCTCCCGTCGGCACGAAACTCGACACATTGCAATCAGGAATCTTCACAATCATCTTGGTTGCTTCGTCGTTCACAATGCAGTGGGCAGTGTGGCTAGTTGAGCACCGACGACGTCGTGAAGCACGCACGTGGACAATTATCACCATTGTTATGGGTGCAGTATTTGTTGCGAACCAGTGCTACGAGTGGTTAAACCTTTCAACTCGTTGGTACACCAACTCGTACGGATCAATTTTCTTTATCACTACTGGACTTCACGGACTGCACGTGTTCTTGGGACTAGTCGCAATGGGAGCTCTTCTATTTCGTATGCGCGGAACTGAAGGCGACCCGGGAGAACTTTCAACGTTCCAAGGAGTCAGTTACTACTGGCACTTTGTCGACGTAATTTGGGTTGGGCTCTATTCAGCGCTTTTCCTCCTAAAGTAGGAAAAGGATGATTGGTTCCTTTTTCAAGCGCGCTGCACTGCTCACCATCTTGGGTGTTGCAAGTGCTGGTCCACTAGTTCTCTTCGCTCAAGGGGCAGACGCTGCGAAGCAGCCATACCAAACAGGCCGCATCGACTCTGGAACACCTAATTCCACGACAGTTGTAAAAGACTCAAAGGGTGCAGTTGTTTCGTACGGTAACTCTTCAATTACGTACAACGCACCCCCGACGTCATTAATCGGCCTTGGGCGGGCGCTCTACATGCAGAACTGCGCCTCATGTCACGGCACTGAAGCAAACGGAGTTCCTGCAACTGGATCTTCTGGTTCATATCCAGCACTCGTAGGGCTCGGGCCAGCAACGGTGGACTTCTGGATTACATCTGGTCGCATGCCAGCAGCAGACCCTCGTGCAGTACAAGCAATGCGCCATGTTCAGAAACTCACTGACTCACAAGCCCTAGCAATTTCTTCGTGGGTCAACTCACTCGCACCGAGTTACCCATACATCCCAACTCCGAATCTTGCGACCGCAAATGTTTCTAACGGTGCAGCTCTTTTTGCACTGAACTGTGCTGCTTGTCACACCATTGAAGGTGACGGTGACGCACTCGCGAGCAATACATACGCCCCATCACTTCGTAACATTCCAGCCGTTCAAGTAGTTGAAGCAATTCGTACAGGTCCCGCCAACATGCCACGCTTCACTGGAAACCTAAGCGACAGCCAAGTGAACGACATTGTTAAATACGTAACGACAGAAATTCAGCACCCAAACAATCCTGGTGGACTTGGACTTGGTGGACTTGGTCCAGTGGCTGAAGGATTTATAGGACTCGCACTTGGTGTTGGTGGACTTGCACTATTTGGATTCTGGGTAGGGGAGCGAGACGAGTGAGCAATAATCACGAAACCAACACGCCAGTTTCACTACGCGGACTTTCAGCAGACGACCCGCACTTACAGCCGGCCGCTCGTAAACCTGCGCGCGTTGAAAAAGTAATTTCGATCTCATTCGTGTTTGCAATTATTTTTGGCGTTCTCTTTATTGCAGCGTTCGTACAAAATTGGCAGCCATACATCCTTGGTGGTTCGCTCGCTGGAAGTTTGCTACTGCTTGGGATAGGACTTGTTGCTTGGGGTAAGTACCTCATGCCACGCGGGCCATTCGTAGAAGACCGTCATGAGTTTCGTAGTTCTGATGAGGACCGCGCAGCATTTGCTGCAGCAATAATTCAGCGTGGTGGCGGAGTTGTTAAGCGTCGCAAGGTAATCACTGGACTCTTTGCTGGTGGCATGGGGGTCTTTTCACTTGGCGCACTATTCCCCCTACTTAGAAGTCTCGGGCCACTTCCTAAGGGAACGCTTTTTCACACCGACTGGCGTAAAGATGCCTACGCAGTTGACATCACTGGACGTCGCGTTCTAGTTAGCGACCTCGCAATTGGCTCGATCATCACTGTCTACCCAGAAGGCAAACAAGATTCAGAAAATGGTCAAGCAGTTGACCAGACTGTTCTTATTCGAATCTCTAACCAAGACTTCACAACAATGAAGGGGCGAGAGTCATGGGGGCCACAAGGACTACTCGCGTATTCCAAGCTCTGCACTCACCTTGGTTGCCCAGTAGGTTTGTACGAGCAACAAATGCAGTTGCTCGTATGTCCTTGTCACCAGTCAATGTTCAACGTGAACAACGGTGCTGTTCCGCAGTTTGGTCCAGCTCCTCGTCCGCTTCCGCAACTTCCTATCTACATTGATGCAGATGGCTATATCCGTGCGCAGTCTGACTACCACGAACCTGTAGGACCTGGATTTTGGGAGCGTTCATGAGTGAAACACTGAACACGAAGCGTGCCAAGAAGTTGGCCAAGGGGCCATTCGGTGGCGTAGGACATGCACTTAATGAAATTGACGACCGTCTTGGCGCCGCCAAGGGTGGACGTACATTCCTTGACAAAATTTTCCCAGACCACTGGTCGTTCATGCTCGGTGAAATTGCGCTGTACTCATTTGTAATTCTTCTAGTAACGGGAATTTTCCTCGCGCTCTATTACATCCCGAGTACCGCGATTGTTACGTATCACGGAACGTACATGCCGCTCTATGGGCAGAAGATGACTGAGGCGTACGCGTCTTCAGTAAACCTTTCGTTCGCCGTTCGTGGTGGCCTCTTGATGCGCCAAATGCACCACTGGGCTTGCGATATTTTTGTTGGCGCTCTTGTTGTCCACATGGCTCGCGTGTTCTTTACTGGCGCATTCCGTAAACCTCGTGAACTCAACTGGACAATTGGTACAACGCTGATGACGCTTGCGATTGTTAATGGATTCCTCGGTTACTCACTTCCAGATGACCTTGTTTCAGGAACTGGTATTCGCATTGCGTACTCAATCCTCTTGTCACTTCCAGTTGTTGGAAGCTACCTCGCCTTTTGGATCTTCGGTGGAAACTTCCCCGGGACAATGGTTATCCCTCGCTTCTTTGTTCTGCACGAATTTATTGTTCCGCTTCTGATTTTGGGACTCGTTGGTGCTCACTTGGCACTTCTAGTTCGCCAAAAGCACACTCAGTTCCCTGGACCTGGAAAAACTGAAGAGAACGTCGTTGGAACTCCAATGTTCCCAGTCTTCATGGCTAAGACCACCGGCTTCTTGCTGATTGTTGGTGGCGTTACTGCAGCACTTGGTGCGTTTGCACAGATCAACCCAATTTGGCAGTTCGGTCAGTACCACGCGTCAAACATTTCGTACGCTGTGCAGCCTGACTGGTACATGGGATTCCTAGACGGAGCGCTTCGTATTTGGCCGTCGTGGACCTTCCATAGCTTCGGACATACCATTGCGTTTGAAACGCTCGTGCCGGCTCTTATTTTGCCAGGTCTCGTATTCAACTTGGCCTACGCCTGGCCAGCACTTGAGCGAAAGTTCACTGGTGATAATGCAATTCACCACCTCCTTGACCGCCCTAGTGACCGAGCAGTCCGTACTTCAGTTGGAGTAGCGACACTTTCATTCTTGATGATGTTGTTCATTGCAAGTTCGACTGACGTTATTGCCAACTTCTTCCACATCTCACTTAACACTGTGCTTTGGGCCATGCGAATTCTCGTGGTTCTTGTTCCACTTATTGCGTATCCATTGTCGTACAAGATTTGTAAAGAAATGCAGAGCTTCAAGGGTGCAGGAAAACGTAAGACTACGAATGTTGTCACTCGAACAGCTGAAGGTGAGTACGTTGCTACAGCGTCGCCGCGGTATGTTGATGATGTTCCAAGTCATCTTGCGCCAATCCCAGTGCCTAAGTTCATCACTGAATTAGATTCAGTTAAGAATGTTGATGAAGGCAATGGCACTCGCGTAGTCGACCGTTAGGGTTAACGCGTGGCAAAACACGCAAAACGAAGAACAGCTAAACCGTACGTCCTACTTTTAATTTCTGTATTAATTCTTGCCCTTTGCGGCGGAGGATTTGTTGTTTACCAAAAAGTTCACGGCACGACAACCACTACTACGACTATTGCAAAAGAAAAGAAGCAAGCTGGATGGACGGTAATTAGCTCTTCTAAGCGTGGAGTGATGGTTGATTACCGACTACTCGTAATTCCCGAGAGTCAGTCAACTACAACTACTTCAACCTCTAGCGTCGCCCCTGGTGCCGAGTTCACGGTACTTCGCATGCGTGCAAGAACCACACTGCTTCGATGGCACAGCGGAACCCAAGATCCACCTACGACCACAACATTGCCCTACGACATGGGACCACACATTGATTGGGCGAGCGAAGGACTCGCGGGTGTTGTTGCAGCATTTAACGGAGGATTTAAAAAAGCAGCCAAAGCCGGTGGCGCCATAAGTGACGGCATAGCTCTTGAACCACTCGTTAGGGGCGATATGACAATTGCAATTAATGCACAAGGTCATTGGGAGATGGGCCCATGGCTAGCGAAAGGTTTCCCAACCAAGAAATTTAGGGCAATCAGTTTTCGACAAAACTTATTGCCACTGGTTTTAAAGGGCGTCGTTGCTCCCACGGTTACAACCAACCCCATGGCGTGGGGTGATCCACTGCGCCACGTACTTACCCAGCCAAGAACTGGTCTTGGCGTTGACGCAAATGGGAATCTGATCTTCGTCGCATCAATGACTGGTGTGCTTCCGTCTCAGGTCGGAGCTGCGCTCGTTAGTGCTGGCGCAGTGTCTGGCATGGAGCTCGACATGAATCCTTACTGGCCAATCATGGGTGCTGCATCAGCACCATTGCACACACAAACCGGAAAGTTCACTCTTCAGTTAAAGGATTCTCAGCACTCTGCTGGGGTATTTGCAACTGGCTGGCAGCGTGACTTCTTTACTGTGATGGCAGAGCCTGACAAGTGGACGTGCAACTGGCAGAGCCCTGGGCTTGGCACAGGAACAGCAGTAGTCGCGCAGCCATTGTCGCCCGTTGGAACTAACTGCAAAGGCGTTGTTCCAACACCGAAGAAATAGTCCCACGTGTAAGGGATTTACGCCATTAATAGAGGGTCAATAACCTGCCTATCATTAGCAACGTGGCACTTCCATCAGATCAAAACTGGCCTCCAGCAAGCAACTTGCTAGCAAGTGTCCCTTCGAAAGTCAAAGAGAACGTTGCAATTTTTGGCTTGCATACGTACGAGACATCAGTTTCGACTCGTTCTTCAGTAGGCACTCCTGACGCTATTCGAGAGGCGCTGGCGCGCTATTCGACGTGGTCGTACAGCAACCAGGTTGATCTTCTTGAGTTGTTCACACTCGTTGACTACGGCAACGTGCAAGACCCTGATGGCTCGGGAGGTTTTGAAAGAGTTCGTAGTCTTGTAGAAAGCATAAGTCCAGAGTGTGTACTTACCGTCATTTTGGGTGGAGATAATGCTGCAACGTGGCATGGACTTCGCTCAATTGCAAAAAATGGAATAGAGACGTTTGGATTAATTACTCTTGACGCGCACCATGATCTACGCGATGGAACTTCTAACGGCTCTCCAGTGCGCCAGTTGCTTGACAGCGGTCTTCAAGGAAAGAATGTTGTACAAGTTGGGATCGCCGACTTTTCTAACTCTGCTTTCTATGCAAAGCGTGCACGTGATGCAGGTATTTCGACAATCTCTCGTGACGAGTTGCGTTCAGTTTCTATTGAAGAAGCGGCTAAGAGAGCCCTCAACATTGCTGGCGCGAATGGTCAGTCTATTTATGTTGACATTGACGTAGACGTTGCAGACCGTTCAGTTGTGCCCGGTTGTCCGGCTGCAGCACCAGGCGGACTTAGCGCTGACGAACTTCGACGCTTTACTCGCACCGTGTGTGCGGACTCAAGAGTGAAAGCAATCGACATCACAGAAATTGACGTGGAAAAAGATTCCATCGACCAGAGGACAGTTCGCTTAGCCGCCCTCATTGTTTTAGAAGTACTTAATGGTATCGAGAAGAGAAAAAATGATAGTTGAAATTGGCGATGCGCCGTCCACGAGAGCTGAGCTAATTGCAGTAGCTCGCATGAATGAAAAAGTGGTGCTCAGCGAAAGCGTTGAGTCTCGGCTCCAGTCCCAGCGAGCCGCAATTGACGTAATGGTAAAGAGTGGAACTGCGGTCTACGGTGTGTCAACTGGATTCGGGTCCCTCGCGACAACATTTATTTCTCCTGACCAGAGAAGTTTGATGCAGCAGTCACTGATCCGCTCACACGCTTCAGGGGTAGGTGAAGAGGTCGAACGTGAAGTTGTTCGCGCGCTTATGTTCTCAAGACTTACCAACCTGTGCAGTGGTGTTTCAGGTATTCGACTTTCGACAGCTCACGCGTACGCAGCGATGCTGAACGCTGAAATAACACCTCTAGTTTTTGAATTTGGTTCACTTGGTTGCTCCGGAGACCTTGCGCCACTTGCGCATGTGGCTCTGGCTCTTATGGGTGAAGGTGAAGTGCGAAATGCCAAAGGCATAAAAATGTCCGCGCTTGCAGCGCTGAGCGAAGCCGGATTATCTCCGGTGCTCCTCGCGGAAAAAGAAGGCCTCGCGATGATTAACGGCACAGATGGAATGCTTGGACAGTTGGTAATGGCCATCGAAGATGCAAATCAGTTGCTGAAGCATCTTGACGTAGCAGCAGCGCTCTCTATTCAGGCTCTTCGGGGCACTGACAAGGTTTTTGGTGAGGAACTACAAAATCTACGTCCACACGTGGGTCAAAAGAACAGCGCAAAGAACATCTACGCCCTGATGCAGGATTCGCAGATTGTTAAATCGCACGAAGACGATACGAGTCAGGTTCAAGATGCGTACTCGCTTCGCTGCGCACCACAGGTTCATGGTGCTGTGAGAGACACAATCACGTACGCAGCGCAAGTCGCAGACACCGAACTTGCATCAGCAATAGACAACCCATCTGTGCTTAGTGACGGAACTCTGTCGTCGAATGGGAACTTCCACGGGGCTCCAGTTGCGTACGTTCTTGATTTCTTAGCGATTGCGCTCTGCGACGCTGCATCAATTTCAGAAAGACGAACTGATCGCCTCTTAGATGTGCACCGTAACTTCGGATTGCCACCATTCCTTGCTCATCAAGCTGGCGTGGATTCTGGGCTGATGATTGCTCAGTATGCACAAGCAGCAATGGTGAGTGAAATGAAGCGGCTCGCTAGTCCCGCCAGTGTTGACTCAATCCCGTCTTCTGCAATGCAAGAAGACCACGTATCTATGGGCTGGCATGCTGCTCGTAAATTACGTCGTTCCATGAATGCACTGAATGACGTGATTGCTATTGAGATGATGAGCGCTGCACGCGCTATTTCGTTGCGCGCACCACTTAATGCTTCTCCAGCAACTGCAGCGGTGGCTGATCGCGTAAATGAAGTTTCAGGAGGCCCGGGTCACGACCGCTATCTCTCACCAGAAATTGCACGCGTTAGCGAGCTGGTGCGCAGTGGCGAACTACTCAAAATAGTTGAACACTTTGTTCATCTCAACTAACAAGAAAAGAGAAGCCCATGCAAGGTGCACGCCCGGTTCGAGCCGATAGAGGAACCAAACTCTCAACTCTTGGATGGCCACAAGAAGCAGCGCTTCGAATGTTGCAAAACAACCTTGACCCAGAGGTTGCAGAGCGACCAGATGACCTTGTTGTTTACGGCGGTACTGGTCG
>CAIKFN010000103.1 GCA_903826715.1 uncultured Actinomycetes bacterium | reverse complement strand
CGCTCAACGACCTCATCAATGGTTGCAGAGCCCTTCGACATAGTTCCATCGGGGCGAAGTCGGTCATCTCGCCCTGTCCAAACGAGCCCGGTCAGCATTCCTTCACTAAAGACGTGACCGTGAGCTTCAATAAAGCCTGGAATGATTACAAAGTTTTCGTATCTATTATCAACTTCAAACGAATTATTACTTAGATTTTCTACAACGTCTTCAAATGTTCCAACGCTCAAAATGCGTTCATCTTTTACTGCAATGGCGGTCGCGATCGGACAGTTCTTATCAAGTGTCACAATTTCACGAGCACGGTAAATGACTATTGACACAGGTTCCCCTTAGGACACTATTTAATGTAGTCGTAACCTAAGTAAACAATTAACCTATGTGGAAATGAAAAGATTAGTAAATGACAATATCTGAAACTTCAGACCGCATAACTCGCCCATCACAGGCGAGGTCGCGCATCACGTTCGACCGAATCCTTAGCGTTGCGAAAGAAATCATTGTTGAACAAGGCATCGCCGCTCTCAACACAAATCTTGTTGCTGAACGTGCTGGGATCAACATTGGAACTGTGTATCACTACTTTCCAGACAAAATTGCGATTCTCTTAGAGCTTTCAAAAGCTGACCGCGATCTTCGCTCAAGTTACATAATTGACAAGGTTTCAGAGCTACCTTCTGCGCCTGACCTCGAGAGCTGGGTCCGTGAAGTTGTTGAACTTACCTACAAACTTCGAACCGACCACCCAGCAACTATCGAACTTCGTCGAGCAATTCGCTCAATACCTGAGTTGCTAGATGCCGACAGAATCCGCAACGAAGAGGTGGTTACTCGACTTAATACTTTGTACTCGGTTCGATTCCCAAATGCAACACCTGCTCGTAGAAAAATGGTTGCTCGAGTTAACTATGAAACACTCGCTGGTCTTCTTGATGCCTATGGTGATGATGTGACTCACACTAAAGAGTTTTACTCTGAAGTGGCGTCAATGATTGTGGCCCACATGAGAACACTTGAGAACTAACAATAAAAATCCCCTCGGCCTGTACTAGGTCGAGGGGATTTTTTATTTGTAGGTTTTAGTTGACTAGCTCTTATTGCTTGGTCGTGCGATCAATTCATAGAGCGCACCAATCGCAACAATCACGAACATCACAACCAAGGTGATCCATCCGTAGTTGAAGAGTGCACGTCCACTTGTGAGTGCACTTGGCCAAATGATGTTAAGCATCATCAAGAACAAGTAGGCCATTGCACCAATCGTTACTGGCATTCCCCACTTACCGAGCGTGAACGAGCCACTTGGCTTCCACCCACGCTGGCGGGCAATGAACGCTCCGAGCACCGTGAGGAAGAACGATAAGTAAATTCCCGATGTAGCAAACGAAACCAATGCGTACAAGGCATTAACTCCAGCTGGGTACGTGAACCACAAGATGTGCCATCCATTTGCTGGTGGTGTCACAAGCACCAGTAGCAAGAAGAGGAACGGAATAATTGTTCCAACCACAATTGCATTACGTGGAGTCTTATGCTTCGCAGTTACCTGCTTGACTGCATTGCTTCCTGGCAGAGCACCGTCACGAGCTAAGGCAAAGGCAACTCGAGCACCCGCACCCTGAACAGCTGTTCCACAACTAAAGAATGCAATGATCACCATTACGAGGAAGAAGTCCTGAAGCCAACTTGGCAGGGCACCGAGAAGTAGTGGGATGCCACCCTTGATGACAGCAGCAATTCCACCTATTTTTGGAGTTGCCAGCAGTAGACCAAGAACGAGTACAAATGAAGCAATGCCACCGTAAAGAAGTGCATTACGCATTGAACGTGGAACTTGGCGACTGGCTTCTTTGGTCTCTTCTGAGATGTCGCCAGCAGATTCAAATCCAAAGAAGATATAAACGTTGGCGAGTACTGCAACTAGTGCAGCTCCAGTCCACCAACTGCCACCGAAGTTAACTCCAAGTGGATTGGTGCTGGCGTGCTGAACACCTTGTGTGGTGAAGATGAATCCAAAACCCTGGTGGAATCCCTTGATGGCGAGCGCAATGAACACACCGAAGGTTCCAATTGTTTCAACATAGACACCGAACCTAGCGACATAACCCATGATTTTTGCGCCTACTGAATTCAGGATTGCTGAAAGAACAATGAACAATCCAGTAATTACAAAGAGTGTTACATGGTTGGAAGCATCGAGATGAGTATTAAACCAAATGTTGAGTAAATTCGTAACGTAGAGAACAGAGCCAGAGTCCACTGAAGCAACGGTTGCAAGAAGCGCAAATCCGTAGATCCATCCGACGTACCAGCCGTAGCGTGGTCCAACGTTGAACTTTCCGTATTGATACAAGGCACCCGACAACGGATATTCGCTTGAGAGTTCTCCAAAGACCAGTGCCACCAGCGTCATAAGACCTACGACGATTGGTATGGTCCAGATGTAGCGAGGACCACCAGCTCCAAGCCCAAGTACGTAGAGCGAGTAGATACCAACCATTGGGCTTAGATAACTAAACGCTACCGAGAAGTTGTCAAAAAGCGAGAGAACTCGCGACAACTCCTGTTTATATCCGAGTGCAGCGAGACGTTCGTGATCCTGGCCCGCCATGTGTTCTGTAGACATACATCCCCCTTGGTGTGTCGTATGACAGCAACCATATATAAAGATAATAAGGAAGTACGCCAAAAGCTGGTTTTACCGAAAAGGGTAAAACCACACTCTATTTACCCACTAAATGTGAGATTCTTGAATGGTGAGCGATACAAAACCAACGAGTGACGAATACGAAGAAATCATTCGTGATTTAAAGGCAGAAATTGGCCGCCTAAAAGAAGAGATCAGAAAAATAAGACGAGACAACAACGAAGT
>CAIKFN010000102.1 GCA_903826715.1 uncultured Actinomycetes bacterium | reverse complement strand
AGTTCTGCATCATGAGCTGCGCCCAGTTGAAGTACGCATCAAACAACATTGGAATTTCAATTTCTTCCACTTCGTATCCAGCAGCACTTAGTGCACGACCCGCAATGCGAACACCTTCTGCAATGTCTGGGTGAGTAGAGCCACCAATTGGTTCTGGCACCAAGGCCACTCGCTTAGCAACTGGCGCCCCCTTAAGCGGTGCGGAGAGTGAAATTGGATCGCTCGGGTGTGCACCCATCACTGCTTCGAGTCCGGTGCGAACGTCATCAATGGTTCGAGCAAGAACACCGTCAACCAACATGATCTGCGCATTGAGATTCATTGGATATGGGTCAGATGGGTTACCACCAGGAACTCGTCCTCTGGAAGGCTTGATTGAAGCAATGCCGCACGCGTAGGCGGGGTTTCTAAGTGATCCACCAATGTCATTACCTAGACCAATTGGACTCATGCCAGATGAAATCGCAGCCGCTTCGCCACCTGATGATCCGGCTGCAGTGACGCCGTGTCGCCACGGGTTGTGCGTGTCACCATGAAGTGCCGACTGGGTATTGATGCGTAGCCCTAGGTCAGGCATGTTGGTGTGACCAAGCGCCACGCCACCAGCTTGCAGCATGCGTTCAACAACTGGGGCGTTACCAGTAACGATGTTGTCCTTGAGTGCGACTGATCCGTTGGTTGTTGCGTGTCCCGCTAAGTCGAGGTTGACCTTTACGCTAAAAGGAACACCATGAAGTGGCCCAAGTGGTGCACCACTCTTCTGCGCAGCGTCTGCAGCATCTGCATTGCGGCGAACTTCGTCAGGGTGAATTTCTACAATTGCGTTAACTGATGTATTTATCTCATCAATTCGACCAAGATGCGATTCAATAACGTCACGAGATGTTGTCTCGCCACTCTTAATTTTCTTTGCGAGTGATGTTGCTGATTCTTGCCAAAGTTCTTTAGACATAATTTTTCTCCAAACGTTTACATTCGCAGTTTGTCACAAATGACGTCTGAGTTTTAGTGCAAATGGAATATGACCGCTGAAGTAACCGCCGCACTCACAACCACGACGGGAAACGGCATCTTGGCGAACAACGCAGCCAGTGCCACCGCTATTCCAGCTAGACGGTGATCAATAACAATGTGCGTTTTTACAACCACGCCCTGGGCCACGATTAATGCACTGAGTAAAGAAATTGGAACTAGCGCATTAATGCGCTGCAGTCTCGGGTGAGACAGCCATACTTCTGGAATGTAGTGACCGAGCAATTTAATTGCGAAGCAGAAGACGCTTGTTCCAAGCAACACCGTCCACATCATTGACTGACTCATGATTCACGCCAACCAAACGATGTAGCTACGAGTACCGACATGATGATTGGCATCCCCGCTGCAAGCCACGGGGTAACCAGTAGCGCAAAGATCATTGATGCAATTGCAACTACGCGCAAGAAATTTGTTTGCAGTCGTGGCCACAAGAGCCCGAGGTATGCAGCTGGTACTGCAGCGTCGAGTCCCCATGACGCAGGGTTACCGAGTGCCTTGGCTCCAAGTGCACCGAGCAACGTGAATATGTTCCAGAAAATAAAGACGCCAAGTCCAGTTAACCAGAACCCTGTTCGCATTGCGTCGGTGCCACGAGGAGTCTGCGCGAGTGCAACGCCAGTTGACTCATCAATGGTGACGTGCGCTGCTGCGATCTTTTTCAGACCTCGCACCTTAAGAAGTGGTGACATTTGCATTCCATAGAGTGCATTTCTGGTGCTCAGCAGTGTCGCTGCTGCAATGGCGCTTAGCGCTGCGCCCCCAGCTCCCACCACGCCAACGGCGGCGAACTGGCTCGCACCCGTGAAGGTCAGCAGGGAAAACAGGCACGTTTGGAGAATTGAGAAGTGGGCCGCAATGCTTGCTGCACCAAAAGCCACGCCGTAGGCCCCGACCGTGAGCGAAACAGACAGTGAGTCTCGAAACGTGTCACGGGGGAACTTGGCCATGTCTTATTTTACTCAAATGTCAATTAATGCTTAATTTCAGGGCGCTAGGTGCTCTTTAGCAACCCGTACTACTGTGGGTGTAGACACGACAAAGGAGAAAACAGTGTTCTTAGGTAACGTTTTTGGACCAGACCTTGTGGTCGTAATAGTTGTAGTTGCAGTACTTGTATTTGGTGGATCAGCAATTCCAAAACTCGCTCGCAATCTTGGCCAAGCTAAGAACGAATTTGAAAAGGGTCTCAAGTCAGCTAAAACTGACGCACCCGCCCAGACAACTGACGCAACTGAGCCAAAGGCTCCAGAGGCCGGTCAGTAGTTCAGCAAATAGCCACCGCTTTTTAGCCTTGGCCTTTGACGAATCATTCGAAATAGTGACTAAGGTTTAGCCGTGGAATCTACTGCCCTGCCCCCACAGGGTGCACCGATTCGCAAGCGTCGTACACGTCGCCTGCGTTTAATTGCTGCACTCCCCATCGCTGCTCTCGTCCTTTCGGGATGCACCCTTCCTAAGTTTGGTGCCGTCGCTGGCGACACATCAACTTCAAGATCGGTCTTTCACCTCTGGCAATGGTTCTCCGTCGCTGCAGTCATCATTGGTGGGTTCACCTTCGCACTTATTCTTTGGGCCGCTTTTCGTTACCGACGTAAATCAGATAGCGCAATCCCTCGCCAAGTGCAGTACCACTTACCAGCCGAAGTGATGTACACCATTATTCCTATTCTCGTCATTGTTGGACTCTTTGCAGCAACACTCGTAGTCGAGAACAAAGAAGTATCAAACCCTAAGACTTCGGTGAACGTAAACGTGCTCGCATTCCAGTGGGGCTGGAAGTTCACGTACCCAGGTTCGTACGCGCTGGTCTACGGTCAAACTACACAGTCACCTGAAATGGTTATTCCAGCTGGCGAAAACGTTCACATCAACCTTCGTTCATCAGACGTTATTCACGGCTTCTACGTTCACGACTTCAACTTCTCACGTTTTGCGCAGCCTGGTGTTCTAAACCAGTTCACCTTTAATGCTTCAAAGACCGGAACATTCTTCGGACAGTGCACGCAACTGTGTGGCCTCTATCACTCACTCATGTTCTTCAAGGTAAAGGTTGTGACACCGGCTGCTTACCAGACATGGCTCAACAGTTTTAATACCCCAGCAGGAATTGCTGCGTACAAGGCAGCAAATAACGCATCAACACAGCAAACATCAACGCACGTGAAGTCCAAACCGACGTACAGCAAAGGAGCACATTAATGACTGATGTACTGAACCCCACTGAGTCACACGCGCATTCTGAAGATCATGGTCACGAAGAACACCATGGTCCTAGTGGAATCATTAAGTGGTTAACCACCACTGACCACAAGGTCATTGGAATGTCATACACAATCACCGCAGTTGTCATGCTGGTGATTGGTGGGCTATTCGCCGAAATCATTCGTGCTCAGCTCGCATCACCAAACGGAACACTCGTTTCACTTGCGCAGTACAACCAGCTCTTCACCATGCACGGTTCAGTAATGATCTACTTGTTCGCTGGTCCGTTTGCATTCGGTGCGCTCGCAAACTTCGTTGTACCAATTCAAATTGGTGCACCAGACATGGCGTTCCCTCGTCTTAATGCACTGTCCTACTGGCTCTACCTCACTGGTTGCATCACCATGCTCTCTGGTTTCTTCACTTCAGGTGGAGCAGCAAACTTCGGATGGGTTGCCTACGCACCACTCTCGAACTCCATTAACGCACCGGGTGCCGGAGCCGACCTCTGGATTGGCGGACTACTACTTACTGGATTCTCCGCAATATTCACCGGAGTAAACCTCACGGCCACAATTTTCTATCTGCGTGCTCCTGGAATGACGATGTTCCGTATGCCAATCTTCACGTGGAACATGCTCGTAACTGGAATCTTGATTCTGCTGGCGTTCCCAGTGCTTACTGCAGGGCTCATCATGTTGTACGCCGACCGTCACTTTGGAACGCACATCTTCTCGGTTGCAGGAGGTGGTGTTCCAGTTCTTTGGCAACATATTTTCTGGTTCTGGGGTCACCCCGAGGTGTACATCTTGGCGTTGCCGTTCTTCGGAATGGTTTCAGAAATTATTCCGGTGTTCTCTAAGAAGCCAATGTTTGGCTACAAGGGGATGATCTTTGCAACACTTTCGATCGCTGCATTGTCACTTGGTGTGTGGGCCCACCACATGTTCACAACAGGTGTTGTACTGCTGCCATTCTTCTCCGCCATGAGTCTCATGATCGCGGTGCCTACGGGTATCAAGATGTTCAACTGGATTGGTTCAATGTGGCGAGGTGAAGTTTGGTTTTCTGCTGCAATGCTCATGTCCATTGGTTTCGTTATTACATTCTTGATTGGTGGAATCACTGGTATCTACCTCGCAAGTCCACCACTTGACTTCTTTACTCACGACACCTACTTCGTCGTTGCTCACTTCCACTCAGTAGTTATGGCGCTCGTACTTGGTGCCATGGGAGGCCTCTACTACTGGGGCCCAAAGATGACTGGTTACTTGCTGAACGAGGCAATCGGTAAGGCGCAGTTCTGGTTCCTCTTTATTGGAACGCAAGTGCTGACCTTCCCCCAGTATCTCCTCGGTCTTCGAGGAATGCCACGTCGCATGGCGGTCTACCCACACGACACCCAGTGGCAGTTCCTCAACCAGTTGAGCTCAGTTGGTGCAGTGCTTATTGGTGTGTCAACAATTCTCTTTGTAGTGAACGTGATGTACAGCTGGAAGAAGTACCCAGCTGGTGACAACCCATGGGACGCACAAACACTCGAGTGGTTCACCACCTCTCCTCCACCGCACCACAACTTCTATCGTCTGCCAAAGATTCGCTCTGAGCGTCCTACGTGGGATTACAACCACCCAGAGCACACATCAATCGTGCATGGTCACACCCACGACGGAACTAACGCCTAATGAAGGTAGAAGCAAAGATCCTTCTTTCACTTGGCACGTTCTTTGGCATCATGTGTGCTGTCTACTGGCGCTGGAGTATCGAAAACGCTGGTGGGGTAATGATGTTCGCTGGAATGTTGCTTTGCTTCTTGCCGGGTAGTTACTACTTCTGGTGGAGTCGTCGCATGAAAGAGCGCCCAGAAGACAATCCCAACGCGACCCAAGAAGAGGGCGCTGGATTTGTTGGAACATTCCCAGGAAGCTCTATCTGGCCATTCGTTCTAGGCATGGGCGCATTCTTCACTGTGCTCTCGCTGGTGTTCGGTATCTGGCTCTTGTTGCCAGGCCTCTTCCTCGCTGGGTGGGCCCTTTTGGGCGGCTCTGGTGAGGGTCGTCGAGGCGGGAAACACTAATTTTTTAGACCAATGCCCCCGGGGAAACTCGGGGGCATTTTTCATTTCAAAAGTTAGTAGAACCTAAGCGATTATTGAATGGTTGCTGATTTGAGTCTCATCCAAATTGCCTAGTATGGAACGAAAGCAACACCGTCCCCCAAGGAGTAGTGGTGGCAGTTATTGAAAGT
>CAIKFN010000101.1 GCA_903826715.1 uncultured Actinomycetes bacterium | reverse complement strand
TATTCAATGCGCTCGATGGTTACTGGATCTGATCCAATTCCTAGAACGCAGGCAGACTCACATGGAGCTGGACAAAGTCTTCCAGTGAACTCCGGAAAGTTATTTGTTGCGAACAATTGATCTGCGGCTTCAGCCCAGTTCTGCTTGTACGCCGCGTCGTTGAATACAGGAATTCGGTTTCCAAGTGGACAGCCCTGCATGCAGAACGCAATACCGCAGTCCATGCAGCGAGCACCTTGCTCGGAAACAGCTTTTTCGTCTTGAGGTTCGTAGACCTCTTTCCAGTCGCGAAGACGAACCGGAACTGGACGGTACTTAGGACCGACACGGACGAACTCAATGAATCCGGTGACCTTACCCATTGCGAAGCTCGTCCCTCACTCGTTGGTACTCAGAAGTTTCAATTCGCACAAAGTCCATGCGAGCATTTCGCCAGTCGCTAAGGATTGACTTGGCTTTCTTTGAGCCTGTTTCAAACTCGAAACGTGTGATGATGTCGAGAAGTTTGGCGTCATCTTCGAATTCAAGTGGATCAATTTCGTAGACACCAGCACTGAGGTGGTCGTGAATCTTCTTCTTAGGGTCGTAGAGGTAAATAGTTCCTCCAGACATTCCTGCAGCTAGGTTGCGTCCAATGTCGCCAAGGATTGCAACAACGCCACCAGTCATGTACTCACCTGCGTGGTCGCCAGTTCCCTCAACCACGATGGTGGCTCCAGAGTTTCTAACGGCACAGCGTTCACCAACGACACCGTTAATGAAAATTTCTCCTGCGGTGGCGCCATAACCAATGACATTTCCAGCAATGATGTTTTGATCTGTTTCAAACGTTGATGTTGGTGGCGCCTTGATGATTATGCGCCCACCAGAAAGACCCTTACCCGCGTAGTCATTCGCATCACCAGTGAGTCGAAGGGTGACTCCTTGTGGGATGAATGCTCCAAGTGACTGCCCAGAAGATCCTTCAAGGTTAATCTGAATGTGGTCGTGAGCAAGCTTGTCGGCACCAAGTGCTCGAGTGATCGCGCTTCCGGTGAGTGTTCCTACGGCTCGGTTGATGTTGTTGATCTTTGAAGAGATTGATGTTGAAACACCAGTCGTGGCGCTTCGAACTGCTTCATCAATAAAGGTCCAGTCGAGTGCGTCGTGCATTTCGTGGTCTTGCTTCGTTGTTTGGCGACGTTGGTCGTGGTCAACTGGGCGAAGGAGTGCACTTAGATCAAAGTCGCTGAGTTCTGTTGTGTTCTTTTCAATAGCAATACGGTCTGTGTCTCCAATGATGTCATCAAGAGACTTCGCACCGAGAATTGAAAGGTATTCACGAACTTCTTCAGCAATGAATTCAAAGAAGTTTTCAACGAACTCAGGTTTGCCAGTGAATCGTTCACGAAGCTTCGGGTTCTGTGTCGCAATGCCAACTGGGCAGGTGTCGAGGTGACACACGCGCATCATGATGCATCCAGAGACAACGAGTGGCGCAGTTGCGAATCCGTATTCTTCTGCACCGAGCAATGCCGCAATTACAACGTCGCGTCCGGTCTTTAGCTGTCCATCCACCTGAACAACAACGCGGTTGCGTAGTCCGTTCATAGCTAGCGTCTGATGTGCTTCAGCGAGACCTATTTCCCAGGGTGTTCCTGCGTGCTTCAGTGACGTAAGCGGGGCTGCACCTGTTCCACCATCGTGACCTGAAATAAGAATTACGTCTGCGTGCGCTTTAGCAACTCCCGCAGCAATTGTTCCAACACCTTGCTCACTTACAAGCTTCACGTGAATACGTGCTTGATCGTTGGCGTTCTTAAGGTCGAAGATTAACTGCTTTAAGTCTTCGATTGAATAGATGTCGTGGTGCGGTGGAGGTGAAATTAGTCCAACACCTGGCGTTGAGTAACGGGTTTTGGCAATCCATGGATAGATCTTCGATCCTGGAAGCTGTCCGCCCTCTCCTGGTTTGGCTCCTTGGGCCATCTTGATCTGAATATCGTCAGCATTAACGAGGTAACGACTTGTGACACCAAAGCGACCTGACGCGACCTGCTTGATGGAAGAGCGACGATTGAAACGTGGGTCTGAAGTGTCAAAGCGCTCCTCGTCTTCTCCACCTTCACCAGTGTTTGATTTTCCACCAATACGGTTCATGGCAATGGCGAGTGTTTCGTGCGCTTCGCCAGAAATAGATCCGTAGGACATTGCCCCAGTTGAGAATCGCTTAATGATTGACGACACACTTTCGACTTGGTCGAGTGGTGTTGGAGTTTGTGCGGGCTTCAAATTAAAGAGCCCACGCAGGGTCACCTTGGCGTCATTTTGATCGTCAACGAGCTTGGTGTACTGC
>CAIKFN010000100.1 GCA_903826715.1 uncultured Actinomycetes bacterium | reverse complement strand
AGTGTGGACTGAGAGCGATCTCTTTACTTCTCTACGTGAGCCGGGTAACCCTGGTGCGTGTGGATCATGTGGGTCCTACGACGCTTGTCGTGGTGGCTGCATGGCTGCAAAGTTCTTCACTGGACTTGAGTTGACTGACCCAGATCCTGAGTGTGTATTTGGCCACGGAGAGACTGCACTGGCTGCGAAGAAGGTGATGCTTATCCCTAAGCCTTCGCCCGACCACTCCAAGCGAGTACCTGTTTCAATCAATTCAAAATAGGATAAATCACAGATTTGGTGTATGCTTGGTGTATGACACGCACCAATGTAGATATTGACGAAAAGTCCTGCGAAGTAGTGATGCGTCGCTACAACCTTTCCACAAAGAAAGAGGCAGTCAACATGGCCCTTCGACTCCTCGCGAGGGAGGCAATGTCAATTGATGAAGCGAGAAAGCTTCGTGGGACTGGTTGGGATGAAGACCTCGAATCGCTTCGTTCGAATCGCTTTTCGTGATCCTTATTGACTCTTCTGCATGGATTGAATTTCTGCGAGATACCGGTAGTTCCATAAGCCAGCGAGTTGACCTTTTGCTGGACACTGAAGTTGCCACATGCGAGCCAGTGAGATTGGAAATTCTTGCTGGTGCTCGTGACGAGCAGCAGCTCTCCGAGCTAAGGGGTTTACTCGCGCGTGCAACTCTCGTAATGACTGAACCAATTGATTATGAAGAGGCTTCAGCAATTTATCGAGCATGCAGGCGAAATGGAGATACACCAAGGAAACTACTTGATTGTCTAATTGCGGCTATTGCGATTAGGTCTAATCTTTCGGTTCTTCATGCAGATTCAGACTTTGATGCAATTGCTCGAAGTACTGGTCTAAGAACTGAGAAGTAACCATCGTCGCAACTCTCAGGTAATCTCATTCTGATACTTAATCGGAGGGCCAGTGGCTTATAAGTGGTTTGAAACAGTTGCCGTTGCGCAACGTCGAGCAGAGAAGTACCTGCCAAAGTCTGTCTACGGCGCCCTTATTGCTGGATCTGAAAAAGGTCTTTCTTCAAAGGACAACCTCGAGTCATTCGACCAACTTGGTTTCGCACCTCACATCGCGGGACTTTCTAACGAACGCCAGATGCAAACAACGCTGATGGGTCAGTCAACCTCCATGCCAGTCATCATTTCTCCAACCGGAGTACAGGCTGTTCACCCTGACGGCGAAGTAGCAGTTGCACGCGCAGCAGCGAACCGCGGAGTTCTCATGGGACTCAGTTCATTTGCGAGCAAGTCAGTAGAAGATGTCTGCGCAGTAAACAACCAAGTTCTTTTCCAGATGTACTGGTCGGGAGATCGCGACACCATGGTGCAGCGTCTTATTCGCGCCAAGGCCGCCGGTGCCAAGGGAATTATTTTGACACTCGACTGGTCATTCTCTAACGGACGCGACTGGGGTAGTCCTTGGATTCCAGAAAAGATCAACTTGAAAGCAATGGTCAAGCTCGCACCAGAAGTTATTGCACGACCTCGCTGGCTAACAAAGTTCGCAATGACTGGACGCTTTCCTGACCTTGGTGCACCAAACATGGCACCGGTGGGAACAAAGCCGCCAACATTTTTCGGTGCGTACTACGAATGGATGCAGAGCCCTCTTCCCAGCTGGGACGACATTGCTTGGCTTCGCGCACAGTGGGACGGACCATTTATGGTCAAGGGTGTAAGCCGTATTGATGACGCCAAGCGCGTTGTTGACCTCGGTGCTACTGCGCTTTCAGTTTCCAACCACGGTGGCAACAACTTGGACGGAACTCCTGCACCTATTAGGTCACTGCCAGCAGTAGTGGACGCGGTTGGTTCACAGATTGAAGTACTGCTCGACGGCGGTGTTCGTCGTGGAAGTGACGTCGTGAAGGCCTTGGCACTTGGTGCCAAGGGAGTCATGATTGGCCGCGCCTACCTATGGGGACTTTCAGCTGGCGGGCAAGCGGGTGTTGAAAACGTACTTGACGTTATCCGTGGCGGCATTGACTCGACACTGCTCGGACTTGGTAAATCAAACATCAATGAACTCACTCGCGACGACGTCGTAGCTCCCGAGGGATTCTTTAGGAAGCTTGGCTCATGAGCCGAGTGGCGATAGTTACCGGTGCCGCTCGCGGTATTGGTGCCGCCACTGTTGACGCACTTGTAAACAGTGGTTACCACGTTGTCGCTGTTGATCGCTGTCGCGACATTCCTGAGATTTCGTACCCACTTGCAACGCCCGCAGATCTTGACGCTGTCGTTAATCGTCATGGTGACGCAGTACTCGGACTTGTGGGTGACGTTAGAAGCGCCACCGACATGCAACTCGCAGTTGAAACTGCTGTGCGCCACTTTGGTCGCCTCGACGTAGTTGTTGCGTGCGCCGGGGTCATGGGAGGCGCCGGTCCATTCTGGACCGTGAGCGATGAACAGTGGGACGCTGTTGTGTCTGTAAACGTTCTTGGCGTTAGACGGCTCATTGAAGCAGCAGCGCCAACGCTCATTGCTAACGGACCTGAAGCTAATAGTCGCATTGTGGCGATTGCATCTTCAGCGGGGAGCACTGGTCTTTACAACCTCGGTGCTTACACTGCGTCAAAGCACGCCGTTGTTGGACTTATTCGAAGCGCCGCCATGGACCTCGCAGAACACGGAGTCACCGCAAACGCAGTGAGCCCGGGGTCGACTCGCACCGACATCTTGGAAGCCTCAGCAAAGGTGTACGGCCTTAAGAGCGTTGAAGAGTTTGCAAAGCAGCAGCCCGTTGGTCGCTTGTTAGAGCCAAATGAAATTGCGGAAGTGATTTTGTGGCTTTGCTCACCAGAGTCGTCATCAGTCACCGGAGCCGACATTGCGGCCGACGGTGGCATGACTGTTTAGCAGTCAGCTGCCCCATTTAAGGCAAATACCCTCTAATAGTTACTATTTCACTAATTATAAGTGTTTAAGTCAGGAATAGGCTATTCTCGTGGCGCTGGAAGATCCAGCGTTAACGAAAGGTATTAAATGTCTGTCCTCCAAGAAATACTCAGTGCAAACAAGAACTATGTCTCGAACTTCGGCGACAAGGGAACTCTTGCTATGCCACCTGCTCGACAGTTCGCGGTCCTTACCTGTATGGACGCTCGACTTGACCCTGCGCAGTATGCAGGACTTTCAGAAGGTGACGCACACGTCATTCGTAATGCTGGTGGACGTGCCAGTGATGACGCAATTCGCTCACTCGTGATTTCTTACAAACTTCTTGGTACAAAAGAATGGTTTGTTATCCACCACTCAAATTGTGGAATGGAATTCTTTACGAACGATGTAATTCGTGGGTTGCTCGCTAACAGTCTTGAAACAGCGGCACTTGGTGCTGATGGCTTTTACGACGTTGGAACAACTCCAGGATCGAACGCAGGAGACAGTATCGACTTCTTAACTATTGCTAATCAGGAAGAATCAGTTCTTGCTGACGTTCAAAAAATTAGGAATCACCCACTAGTACCAAAGAACATTCCAATCCACGGTTACATCTATGACGTCACTACTGGTGCGCTTGTTGAAGTACCAGGGGCAGCTAAGGCTGGCGCTGCGTCCTAACAAGTTACGTAAGTAATGTTGAAACCCGGGGCAATTGCCCCGGGTTTCTATTTATGATTGATGAAAAGGGAGAAAACCATGTGTCAGCGAACTACCTGTGAAAATTGCAATAAGCCAACCTGGAAAGGTTGCGGAGAACACATTGAACAAGCACTTGAAGGTGTCCCCATGAATGAGCGTTGCACCTGTTCACGTGAGGTAGTCAAAGTCAAAAAAGGTGGCATCCTCGCTCGTTTCAAAAAGAGCTAATCCTCCCCACATTCGTGGGATAAGGTCAAGGAGCCTCGTGGCAGCGAAGTAGGTGAAATTCCTACGCTGTCCCGCAACTGTAAGTGGCCTTCGTGAGAAGCCCATAAAGCCAGGTCGCCTACCGCGAGGAGATGTGAAGACAGCTCT
>CAIKFN010000099.1 GCA_903826715.1 uncultured Actinomycetes bacterium | reverse complement strand
TGGTCGTGCTCGTCGCATTGTTGTCACCAAGGACGCAACAACAATTGTTGACGGAACTGGTGTTGCTGCTGAAGTTGCTGGTCGTGTTGCTCAGATCAAGCGCGAAATCGAAGACACTGACTCTGACTGGGACCGCGAGAAGCTCCAAGAGCGTCTTGCGAAGCTTGCTGGTGGAGTTGCTGTTGTCAAGGTCGGCGCCGCAACTGAAGTTGAACTTAAAGAGAAGAAGCACCGCATTGAAGATGCACTTAGTGCAACTCGTGCAGCTATTGATGAAGGAATCGTTGCCGGTGGTGGCACAGCACTCGTTCGTGCACGTGCCAGCGTTGAAGCATTGATTGCAACACTGATTGGTGACGAAGCAACTGGTGCTCGCATTGTTGCTAACTCTCTTGACGCTCCACTTCGCCACATTGCACAAAACGCTGGTTTCGAAGGTGCAGTTAAGGTTCGCGAAGTTGCTGACGCGAAGGGTTCAATTGGACTCAACGCTGCAACTGGTGAACTTGTGGACCTCGTGAAGGCTGGAGTAATTGACCCAGCGAAGGTGACACGTTCTGCACTACAGAACGCTGCATCAATCGCTGCGTTGCTACTTACTACTGAAGCAATCGTTGCCGACAAGCCAGAGCCTGCAGGCGCACCTGCTGGTGGTGGCATGGGCGACATGGGCGGGATGATGTAACTCGTCCATTTGGACTTTAGAAACCCCTGGGTGAAAACCCGGGGGTTTCTGCTTTCTTGGCTTGGATGCAAATTCTTAAATGGGCGTAGCATGGTTACATGACTAATCAAGAACCGCTCAGTCCATCAAATGGTCTCAATGTTTTGCACCTCTTTTGTCACCCAGACGGAGCTGTTGACGCATCTGCAGTAAAGCGTGCGGTTGAAGAAGCCAAAGAAGTAGGCATGCAAGTTGTAACTGCAGCCATCATGGGCGCTAAAGCCGACACCTGCTTCATGGTTCTTGGAACAAACCTCTGGGACCTTCGAAAGTTCCAGTCAAAGATTCAAGCGGCTGGATTCATGGTCGCTGAGAGCTACGTTTCTGTAACTGAAATTTCTGAATACGCCCAGGGCATGCCAGAAAAGATGATCAATGACCGTCTTTTCCCAGTTCTTCCACCAGAAGGAATGAAGGCATTCTGCTTCTATCCAATGTCTAAGCGCCGTGGCGAAAAAGACAACTGGTACAAGTTGCCGTACGAAGAGCGCGAAGAACTTATGCGCCAGCACGGTAAATCAGGACGTGACTTTAAGGGTCGTGTCCTTCAAGTGGTTACTGGGTCTACTGGTCTAGACGACTGGGAGTGGGGAGTGACACTCTTTGGTGTGCACGTTGACGACCTCAAGGACTGCGTCTACACAATGAGGTTCGACGAAGCGTCAACGCTCTATGCAGAATTCGGTGCTTTCTATACCGGGCTTATTGGTTCTGTGGATGAAGTTCTAGACGCCACACTGGCCTAGACATCGTTGGTAGCGTCAAAGCGTGAGTGATCCAGTATCTGAAAAGACGCTTCGGCGTTGGGCTGAGTCCCTTGCAGGACTTGCTCGCACCGGGATGGGCTTCACCGAAAGTCAGTACGAACGCGAACGTTACGAAGAGATTCTGAACATCGCTGGTGACATAAAAGCTGCAGCCGACCACGGGACGCATGATGTTCTCGACGCGCAAGGACATGTTGTTGAGTGGATGAAACAAATAGGTAAGGGGATCCCGGGATACGCAACACCAAAAGTTGCTGTCGGGGCTGCTGTCTCAAATGAAAAAGGAGAACTCCTTCTTATTCAGCGTGCCGACTCTGGATTCTGGTTATATCCAACTGGGTGGTGCGACATTGGTTACTCTGCACCAGAAGTCGTTGTCAAGGAAGTTCAAGAAGAAACTGGTTACGAGGTTGAACCAATTCGCCTCATTGGGATTCTTGATGGTATGCGACTTGGCGCATCACGAGTCCCATTGTATTCAATGCTGTTTCTCTGCAAACTCACCGGAGGGTCAATGAACATTCATGAACTTGAATGTACTGATGCTGGTTGGTTCTCGAAGGACAATTTGCCGTCACCAATGATTGGTGCTGAACGCTGGGTAGAACCGGTATTTGCTGCAATCGATGGTGAAACACGCGATGTTTACTATGACGATCTTCGTGTCCCAGTGTGGAGGAATGAAGAGTGAGCGTTACCGTAGAGATCGCAACAACAGCAACTGGTGAACTTTTAACTGCGCTGAATCAACTCGTTCCACAATTAACTTCGAACGCTATTCCACTAACGATTAGTGATGTTGAAGCACTTATTGCTAATCCAGCTACTTCTGTCTTTGTTGCAAAAAATGATGGAACGATTGTTGGGACCCTAACCCTCGTTGTCTTTCCAATCCCATCTGGCCTTAGGGCATGGATTGAAGACGTTGTTGTTGATGAAGGGGCTCGTGGCCTTGGCGCAGGTGCCTCATTAACTGAGGCTGCTGTTGCAGAGTCAAAGCGACGTGGCGCAAGGTCGATTGATCTAACGAGCCGTCCTTCAAGAGAAGCTGCGAATGCAATGTATGTGAAGCTTGGTTTTGTGCAACGCGAAACGAATGTCTATCGACTCAGCCTCAAGTAATTGGAAAATACTGAACAGCAGAAGAGAGTTATCCGAACTCTGAGTGCAGCCCAGATTCTGAACGGCATTGGAACATCTGGGACCGTTGCCGCAGGCTCATTACTTATTGCATCAATTTCAAAGTCAGAATCACTTGCTGGTCTCGCACAGACCACAACAGTTCTTGGTGCTGCGATGATGGCGCTGCCACTGGCAAGGTTGACTCAAAAAGGTGGCCGCAGATTCTCTCTAATTAGTGGTTATTCCATTGGGGGATTAGGCGCAGCACTAGCTGTTCTTGGCGGTATTCATAAAGTTTTGTTTCTTATGCTCGCGGGTTCATTTTTTATTGGGGCAGCTTCTGCATCTGGGTACCAGGCACGATTCGCAGCGATTGACTTAGCGACCGCTGAGAATAGATCTCGAAATCTTTCCTTCGTCGTGTGGGGTTCAACTGTTGGTGCAGTCACCGGACCTAATCTGATGCAGCCTTCGGGAGACATTGCGCACTATTTCCACCTCCCAAGACTGGTGGGTCCATACTTCATAGTGGGCATAAGCCTGGCTCTAGCGACGGCCGTGATCTACTTTTTCTTAAAGCCAGACCCTTATCTCACAGCAAATCTTTCTTCTGATGGTGTGACTCAGAAAAAACATGAAACCACACGAGCTGCACTTAAACACATTCGAGAAATTCCCCAAGCGTTGTTTGCAATAACGGCAATTGGTATTGGCCATTTGGCGATGGTTTCAATAATGGTAATGACCCCAGTTCACATGTCTCATGTTGATGTGACGCTGTCTGTCATTGGCTTAGTCATAAGTGTTCACGTACTGGGGATGTATGCGTTCTCTCCATTAGTTGGAATGCTTAGTGACAAAGTTGGCAGAGTACGAGTAATTCAGATAGGTATTGCACTACTTGTGCTTGCAGCCGTAGTTGCTGGGATGTCACCAGCAATGAATGCGGTATCGCTTGGAATTGGACTATTCCTGCTGGGACTCGGATGGTCTTGCACCCTTATCGCTGGCTCGACGCTGTTGTCTGAATCTGTATCAATTGAAATGAGACCATCATCTCAAGGCGCTAGTGACCTTGTAATGAACTTGATGGGTGCAATTGGTGGCGCCATGAGTGGCGTAATAATCGGACTGTTTTCATTTGGATGGCTCTGTTCCTCAATTGGTGCTCTAGTGCTGTTGCTCGGAATGTGGTCATTAAAGGTTGAATAAGTAATTTCGCATTAAGGCGCATATTGAACATGTTGGCTACCAAAAGTAAAACGCTTGCCTAGTAGTGAATATTTATTTTCTCTTAAGTGAGTAGGGTTGAATGTTCTATGGATGAACTCGCTCCCTGCCCTAAGTGCCAATGTGTCAATACATATGAAATGGGTGCATTGCTAGTTTGCCCAGAATGCGCCCACGAATGGACTACCCAAGAAGAAGCTTCGGATGAAGTGGTTGATGATGTTATTCGTGACGCAGTAGGCAACATCTTGCAAGATGGCGATACCGTCACGATTATTAAAGACATGAAGGTGAAGGGAAGTTCCAGCACATTAAAAGTTGGTACACGAGTTCGCAACATTCGCCTCACTCCAGGCCCAGGCGGGCATGACGTTGAAGCTCGTGTTGACGGCTTTGGTGATTTGTATCTTAAGTCCAGCATTATGAAGAAGGCTTAATTTTCAATCAAATTCGGGTGTAAGTTCGTTTATGAGCTATTTCTCGGATCTTCTCCCTGCAAGCTCTGATTACAAAAATCTTCGCCGAACGTGGCGTGTTGATTTTCTCGCTGGGATAACTGTTGGCATCGTTGCACTGCCTCTTGCTCTTGGATTTGGAATTACAAGTGGAGCAGGTGCGCAGGCTGGTCTGATCACTGCTATTTATGCTGGAGTTGTAGCCGCGATATTTGGTGGTTCGAATTATCAGGTGAGTGGACCAACTGGTGCCATGACGGTGGTCTTAGTTCCAATCGTTGCTAAATACGGTGTCAGCTCTCTTATGCCGCTCGGACTTACGGCTGGAATTCTTGTCATCATTATGGGTGCGACTCATCTGGGCAGTTATCTAAACAAGGTTCCGGTCCCTGTGCTTGAGGGGTTCACACTCGGTATTGCAGTCGTTATTGCACTTCAGCAATTTCCGTCTGCACTTTCTTCTCCGACTGTTCCATCAAGCAATACTCTTTCCACCGGCATAGCTACGTTTAAACATGCTCTAAACGCTGGTCTTCATTGGCCGTCCCTGCTGATTGTTGGTTTAACACTGCTTGTTAAATTCAGTTATCCGTGGCTGACGAACAAGATTCACGTGAAGTTTCACATTCCCGCGAGCTTTCTCGCGATAGTTGTTTCCACGGTCGTTGTCCAAGTTTTTACATTCAACACTCCAGCTATAGGACACTTGCCAAGAACGTTGTTCATCAGTTACTCACTTGGTGAGTCTCATATAAAAATTTTGCCACTTGTAGTTGGCGGAATTGAAATTGCTCTTCTTGCGGCGATTGAATCATTGCTATCGGCAAGGGTTGCAGACCAGATGGCTCATATTCATGAACCAACTGCTCAGTTCAAGCCAAATAGGGAACTGCTCGGACAAGGAGTTGCGACGCTGGTTTCGTCAATGGTTGGTGGCATGCCCGCAACTGGAGCAATCGCGCGCACGAGTGTAAACATTCGTTCTCACGCCAGTTCTAGGTTCTCAGCAATTGTTCACGCCGCATTTTTGCTCATTATTGTTCTTGCACTCAGCCCACTTATCTCAAAGATCCCACTGGCGGCCCTAGGCGGAGTGCTTATTGGCATTTCACTTCGAATCGCGAATCCTGTTCGACTTCGAGAACTACTCACAACATCGAAATCAGATGCAGTATTGCTGCTCTTTACGGCAGTTCTTGTGGTTGTAATAGGACTGATATGGGCAATTGGTATTGGAACAATTATGTATTTTGTTGTTAGCTATTTTGTTAAACAGAAGTCACAAAACGCTAAAAAATAAATCAATGTGCGCTAGCGCTCACTTCTTTAAGTTTTCCTTTTCCGGGTAGTGGCCTTATTACAGCGAGTGCTACAACGTATGAAATCCCAGCGATTACGAAGCAACCGTGGTGGAATCCGTTCATGAATGACGAAACCACGTCCGGCTGAATCTTCTGGGCGACTGCTGCAGGCAGAGAGTGCAGCGTGCCAACCGCTTGTTGCATTGAGGAAGATGCGTTGGTTGTTACCGAAGCTGGTAACCCCGCTGGCTTAAATGCACTAATAATTTGTGGTCCAAAAGTAGAGCTAAAGACCGAACCAATTACAGCCACTCCTAGAGTTCCACCGAGTTCACGTGTCACGTTGTTTACTGCTGATCCGCCTCCGATTTGAGTTGGGGGGAGCGACGTCATGATCGCTGCAGTTGATGACGCACCAATTAGCGCAAATCCAAGGGCCATCATGCACATTGATCCAACAACTGGGCCGAAGTACGCAGAGTTTGCAGGAAGAAGGCCCATCCAGAAGATAGCGGTTCCCTCGATTGCAATTCCGAGGCTGATGATTAATCGGGCACCAAATTTAAGAGCCAGACTCGCACCGATTGGAGTGAAGATTCCAGTAACGATTGCAAATGGCAACGTGTGTACACCTGAAGAAAGCGCTGAATAACCGCGCACAAGTTGAAAGTACTGAGTAACCAGGAATATAAATCCAAATAGTGCAAAGAATGAGATTGCTATTGAACCAGCTCCAGCTGAGAATGCTGGACGCTTGAAGAGACGAACATCAAGAAGAGGTTCGTTGCGGCGAAGTTCCCATAGGACAAAAGAAACAAGCAAGACTGCCGATGCCGCAAAAAGCAGAAGTGTGGTGTGTCCCTTCCATCCCCAGCTTGGTCCTTGAATGATTGCTAGTAACAATGTGGTTAGGCCTGATGATCCAAGAACAAGTCCAAGTAGGTCAAAGCGATGTGCTTGCGGGCTCTTTGATTCAGGAATAATGAAGTGGCCAAAGAGCAGCGTGATTACACAAAGAGGCAGGTTTACAAGAAAAATTGATCCAAACCAGAAGTGAGTGATTAATGCTCCACCCGTGATTGGTCCGAATGCAACTGCGGCACCTGATGTTGCGCCCCAGAAACCAAATGCTTTGGCTCGTTCTGCAGGATCTTCAAAAACAACGGTCAGGACTGAAAGTGTCGCGGGGAAAATAAATGCAGCAGCCATCCCCATAAGTGCTCGCCAGCTGATTAGTTGTGAAGTTGAAGTGGACCATGCAGCAAGTGTGCTGAAAAGTGCGAAGAACACCAGACCAGACTGCATTGTTTTTTTGCGGCCGAATCGATCCGACGCTGCAGCACCCGCAAGAAGTAAACCAGCGAATGGAAGGGAGTATCCGTCAACTATCCACTGAAGAGCAGAGTTAGAAGCGTGAAGGTTTTGCGAGAGGGATGGAATTGCGACATTGACAATTGTGTTGTCAACAACTACCAAGAAAACACTCAGGCAAAGCACCGCGAGTATTTGCCATCTACGGTCATGATTGGTGTTCATAAGTTCTCCTGGTTCTTGCGTTTCTCTGATAATAGTGCTTTAATGTAAACAATGTTAACATTAAAGAAGACAAGCTCTGATTACCACCACGGGGACCTCCAAAGCGCTTTGATTAGTGCTGGACTACGTGAAGTAGAGAAACATGGTCTGAACTCGCTGGGACTTCGACAACTGGCGCTCGACACTGGGGTGAGTCCCGCAGCTGTCTACAAACACTTCAAAGATCTTGATCATTTGAAGGCTTGTATTGCTAAGGCCAGTAGGGAAATTCTTGGTTCGATGATGTTGAAATCTCTAAAGCAATTACCAGACGTACCTAAATCAAAACTTGATGCACTTAAAAGACTCAGAGCAACTGGATCTGCATACATTGATTTTGGTGTTCAGAAGAAAAACTTATTAGAGATTGCATTTATTTCCTTCGATGCACCTGATTTAGGACCAGACAGTCCCAACTCGTATCAAATATTTCTTGATTGTTTGATTGATCTAAATAAGTTAGGCGCACTTTCAGACTCAAATCTTTTGATTGCCCCAGCGGTTGCTTGGAGCGCGGTGCATGGATTTGCCAGTCTCGCAACTCATGGTATTTATGGCAATAAAGCTGAAATAGAAGTCCTTAAAGATGCAGTGCTTTCAGGTATCCCAAGGATGATCCAAATCGAACTCTGATGTATGGACAAGCCATTCCACAGAAGGTCTACAGTAAGAATCTATGAAACTTAGTGATAGCCCCCGTGCGGATGTTGAAATAGTAATTGATGCTTCCGTAGAAAAAGTTTGGCCATTCATTTGTGATCCAGATCTTCCAGCAGAATTCTCAGAAGAGTTCCAAGGTGCCGTGTGGCTTGATGTTGCAGAGCCCAGTCTCGGTGCAAAATTTGAAGGGACAAACAAAATGGGCGAGAGAGTTTGGACTACTACATCAACAATCACGAATTTCTCGGTTAATGAAATTTTTGAGTGGACAGTTGAAGACTTGGACAACCCTGTATCGGTATGGTCATTTCGTCTGGTCCCAAATGGTGAGACAACACTCTTGATGATGTCCGGCGCACTTGGGTCTTACAACGAGACGGGGCTTCACGCCGCGATTGCAAAAGACCCAGAGAATGAAGAAGCAATTGTCGCTTATCGTATGAATCAGTGGCGTCAAAACATGCTGAAAACCGTTGAGGGTATTAAGCAACTAAGCGAAAAGTAGTTACTTTGTCACAGCAGGAAATTCAAAGATAATTGCCAAGCCGCCAAGTGTGCTTTGTTCGGTTTTCATTGAACCTCCAATGACTTTTGCCACATCAGCCATAATGCTCATGCCTAGTCCTGAGCCGCCACTCTCGCGTGAGCGAGAGTCGTCGCCCCGGGTAAAACGTTGAGGGGTTATTCCATAGCCAGAAGCTAGACCTGGCCCACCATCTTCAATTTTCAGATGAACCCGAGATGAGTTACTAGTTAATGAAACGTTTACCGGAGCATTTTCTGGTGTGTAGCGCTGAATGTTGGTAAAGGCATTAGTAATCATTCGATGCAATAAATCATCTGTTGCAGTAATACGCACATCATCATCAATCTCTGATGTGAACTTTCGCTGAGGGTTGTCAATTTTGAAATCAAAAATTAATGCAGTGATGTGTTCACTCACATTTATTGATCTCCCTTGAACCAATGGAGCCTCATTGATTTCTGCAAGGAAGAGAAGATCGCCAACAAGGGCATCCATTCTGTCCACCTCGCGTTCGACGCGATCAGCAGCACGTTGGCGCTGTTCGTCAGAGATGCTGCCATTTTGCAATATTTCGCTGTACCCCTTAATCACAGTAAGAGGAGTTCGAAGTTCGTGTGAAGCATCACCAATGAAGCGTTGCATTGCGGCGTTGCTTGATTTTTCAACATCGATAGTCTTTTTGAGATTTTCAACCATCACACCGAGCGATGCTTGGAGGCTACTCAATTCTGGAGTTGTGGTTGATTTTGGCAGGGCCGCTTCATAGTTGCTTTTTGAGATAGCACTTGCGTACTCAATTAGCTGGGTAATGGTGTTGAGGCTAGAACGCATTAAGCGACGAGCAATAATGACTACAAAGACTGCAATTAATAGTCCTGCAAGTGACACATCGCGCACTAATCGGTGAGTGGCCTTATTTACGCTAAGAGTTGACGCTGCGACAAGGAGAAAGTCGCCCCCACCAATTGGCATTGATTCGATTCTGAAGCCAGGGATCTCACGTATTGAAAGGAGTGAGAATTTTACGTCTGCCATCGTCGGAGTGACCTCCAGCGGATTGGCACCGGTCTTTATTTCAGTGGCCACATTAGATGAACTGATGACGTTGAGTGTTACGTCGTAGTTATTCGCCTGAACAGTGTTGAGAGCGTTATCAAGCGCAGTGATTTGATTGTTGGCGCCACTATTGATGATCGCAGCAATAGGCGCGTCTACTGCAGCTAGCTCTGATCTTGAACTTATTACTACCGCGAGCCAACCAATCGAGAAGGCAACAAGAGCTGTTGTAACAACTAGGAGAACGGTAACTCGAGTTGATAATCGCACGTTACTTTTTTGTCTCCACCAATTTGAATCCAACACCACGAACTGTTGTGATGGGGCTGAACCCTTCTCGATGAATTTTTTTCCTTAGGTAGGAAATATATGTATCTAAAACTGAAGTTTCAGAGTCAAAGTCAATTCCCCAAACTTCGCTCAGCAATTGTTCACGAGTAAATAGTTTATTTTTCTTTGAAAGTAGTACTTCGAGTAAATGGAATTCAGTTGCAGATAGCTCAATGAATTCATTTTCAAAATGTACTTCATGCGTTCCTGGGTCGAGTGTGAGTGGGCCACAGTGAAGTTCTACAGACGTAGTTGTTTTTGGTTCTGTTCTTCGAAGGATCGCGGCAACTCGTAGAAGTATCTCTTCCAGACTGAAGGGCTTTCTGACATAGTCATCAGCACCAATTCGCAGTCCCTTTGATACGTCGGTGGGTGCATCTCTTGCAGATAAAAGTAGGACTGGAGTTTCGTTGTTTTGTTTTCTTATTGTTTCAAGGAACGTGAAGCCATCCATGTTTGGCATGTTTATGTCAACAATGCAGAGATCAATTTTTTCTAATTTTAAGATTCGTAGAGCCTCGCTACCGTCAGAGGCAACTTCTGCGGTGTAGCCAGCGATACGAAGTGAGTCGCCTAACAACTCTCGAACACCTGGCTCGTCGTCAACTACCAAGATTGTTGTCACATATATGAGCGTACCCTTAATAGTTGCAGGGGGAAATCAGCCCCAGTTATGCAAGACAACTTCTCAGGGGAGACTTTGTGTTCTCACAGAATCTTCACAAACTGCATTCCTAATATTGACTTTGAAAAGGAGCACATATGAAAAAATTTCTACTTAGAGGTGCAACTGTTTT